>JAJZRM010000178.1 GCA_021802685.1 Deltaproteobacteria bacterium
CCATTGAAAGATTTCATTAATTCGCTGCAGATAATTAAAAATATTAGCGCAAATACTTTAATTCCTGGGCATGGATATATTATATCTATGACTGATAAATTGGTTGACAGGTATATTCGTCATCATGAAAGAACGTTAAATAATATTGTTGATATATTAGGGAGTAATTCCTTAACGTGTTTTGAACTATCAAAATTCATTTATCGTAAAATTGGTAATTATGATCTCTTGCTGCAGATTCTTGAAGTTGAAGCGCATTTGAGATACTTGATTTCGCTTGGGAAAATTCAAAAGATAGAGAATGGGGAAGATCCTTTTTTATATAGGGTTCAGAATATTTCATCCTGAAAACGACAGTTACCCGCTCCATATACGACATTCCTTGGCGGATGGGATCAAAGGAACGGAATGACATGAACGTACGGGAAATGTTCGGCTTGAAGGGGAAGGTGGCTGTCGTCACGGGCGGGTCGATCGGGCTGGGGAGAGAGATCGCACACGGTCTTGCCGAGGCGGGAGCCGACCTCGTCCTTTGCGCGCGGAAAAAGGAAAGATGTACCGCGACCGCAGAGGAAATACGGCGTAAACACGGAGTGAAGGTTCTTTCTCTTGGGTGCGATGTATCGCGGGAGGAAGACGTGAAGGAGCTGGCGGCGAAATCGATCGCCGAATTCAAGTCGGTGGATATCCTGGTGAACAACGCCGGCATAACATGGGGTTCGCTCCCGGAGGACATGCCGGCTTCGGACTGGCAAAAAGTGCTCGACGTCAATCTGAATGGCACGTTCTTCTGTTGCAAGCATTTCGGCAAGGCAATGATCGCGCGGCGCTCCGGGTGCATCATAAACAGTTCGTCGATCATGGCGTTGCAAGGGGAGACGATTCTCTCCGCTCCCAGCTACTCCACCAGCAAGGGGGGGATCATCTCACTGACTCGAGAACTGGCGGTGCAATGGTCGAAGTATGGAATCCGGATAAATGCGGTCGCCCCGGGGTTTTTCAAGACCAGCATGACGGCCCCCGCGTTACGGAAACACGAAGACTCCATGCGGCAACGAATTCCCCTCGGGCGCTTCGGTGGAGAGGACGACTTGAAGGGGGTCATCGTATTCCTCGCCTCTCCTGCGTCCTCCTTCATCACTGGCCAGACGATTGTGGTGGATGGGGGAGAAACCTCAAAATGATTTTGGAATCAAACCCGGGAAGTTTATCCGAAAAAAGGAGAACAGATTGAGCGTCGAACCCACGATCCCGACGGAATCTTCCGAAAATCTTCTGATCTATACGACCCCGACGTCCATTATCGACAGCGACAACCCATCGGTTCAGGATCTTGCCCGGCGTACCGCGAACGGGGCAACCGATCCGGTGGAAATCGCCGTTAAACTTTACCTGACCGTTCGAGACGGCATCCGTTACGATCCGTACGGACCGCTTTATCTTCCGCGCCATTATCAGGCGAGCCAGGTCATCAAGCGCGGCAAGAATTTCTGCATCCCCAAGGCATCGCTTCTCTGCGCCTTGGGGAGAGCGTCTCGCATACCGAGCCGCCTTGGCTTTGCAAACGTCAGGAATCACCTTGCGACCAGGCAACTGCTGGAACACCTGGGAACCGACATCTTCGCGTACCACGCGTTCGTCGAGTTTCACCTGGGCGGCAAGTGGGTCAAGGCCACACCGGCATTCAATCGGGAACTGTGCGCACGGCACAATGTCCCTCCCCTCGAATTCAACGGACGGGAGGATTCCCTTTTCCAACCGTATAACGGCGAGAACAAAAGGTTCATGGAATATGTGGAATTTCTCGGCACCTATGCCGATGTTCCCGTATCGGAAATCCTCCTGGGTTGTCGGAAGATTTACGGCGAAGAGCGGGTGAACAATTGGATTCGAATGTGGGAGGCGAAAGGCGGGGAAAGTTCATCCGATTTCGAACGCGAGGACGTCTGGCACGGATAGGACCCCTCGCCATCCACGATGCCATGCACGGGCTGGGCACAAGGGGGAAAAGGAAAGTCTATAAAGCGTCGGGTCCCCTCCGGTAGTCTGGCCGGGTCTCGTACGGCAGAGGGTCGGGAACCCCGGCTTCGGCGAAGGCGCGCAGCCGAAGCGCGCACGAATCGCAGACCCCGCACGCCTTCTCCCCTTCCCGGTAGCACGACCAGGTTTGTTCGAAGGGGACGCCCATCGACTTTCCGTAAAGGACGATGTCCTTCTTCAACAGGTGGATGAGCGGGGCTTTCACGACGATGCCGCTCCCTTCTTTTGTTCCCCGCCGGATCGCCTCGTTCATCGCCTCGAAGAATTCGGGGCGGCAGTCCGGGTAGCCCGAGGAGTCGGCGGCCACGGCGCCGATGTAGATGTTCACCGCCCCGATCACCTCGGCCCACGAGACGGCGATGGCGACCAGGTGCGCGTTCCGGAACGGGACGTAGGTGACGGGGACTCCCTCCCGGCCGAGGTCCGCGTTCGGAACGTCGATCCCGCCGTCGGTCAGGGCGCTCCCCCCGATCCGCCACAGGTACCCGATGTCCGCGACGAGGCGCCGGGAGACGGGAACCTTCAGGTGCTCCGCGACCGCGTGGAAGCATAAGAGCTCCTTCGTCTCGGTGCGCTGTCCGTAGTTGACGTGGAGCAGCGCGAGGTCCGACTCCCGCGTGCAGAACTCCGCCATCACGAGGCTGTCCATCCCGCCGCTGACCAGGGCGATCCCGACCGGCTTGCCTCCCGTCGTCACCTCCTCACACCCCTCTCCGGTCCGGTCCCCAGACGAGCTTGTGGAGCTGCAGCTGGAACCGGGCGTCGAGACCGTCCCCGATCATCCACCCGGCGAGCCGTTCGGGCGCGAGGAACCCGAACGCGGGGGAGAGGAGGATGCCCCATTTCCTTTCACGGCGGTGCCGCGCCGTCACCTCCTTCGCATACCGGTAATCCTCCTCGGAGGAGATGACGAACTTCACCTCGTCCCGCTCCGTCAGGTGGAGGAAATTCTCCCATAGCATCTTCCGGGCCTCGCCGGAGGAAGGGCACTTCACGTCCATGATCTTCACCGCCCTCGGATCGAGCCCGGAAAGGGGGAGAGTGCCGTTCGTCTCAACGAGCACTTCCTGCCCGCGGTCGAGCAGCATCGCGACGAGGGCCGACGCCTCCTCCTGGAGCAGCGGCTCCCCTCCGGTGACGCACGCGCGGGTGAGCCCGAAGGCGGTGACCCGGGAGACGATCTCCTCAAGCGTGAACTCCTCGCCGGCGTCGTAGGCGTACGTGGTGTCGCAGTATCGGCATCGGAGGTTGCACCCGGTGAGCCGTACAAAGGCGAACGGGTACCCCGAATACGAGGTTTCCCCCTGGATGCTGGCGAAGATTTCCGTGATTTTCAGCACGCGGGCATTATACCACGGAGCCGGGCAGGCCCCGGCCGGCGCGCCGGATGGGACCCCGCGGGATGTGCTATCCTTCAATCCAATCGCCGGAAACGGCGTCCGGTTCCCTCTACCCACTCGCCGGGCGGTGGCGCGCCCGGGGAAAGGACGCACAAACTCTTGCCGGAATCCACGGTCGGGACCCCGGAGAACCGACGGCTTCGCCTGCGGACCGCCCGGTTCTCCCTCGGGAGCGCCGTCTCCCTCTGCCTCCTCAAGTTCACCGTGGGGATCGTCTCGGGATCCCTCGGCATCCTCGCGTCGGCCCTCGCCAACGTGGCGGACATCATCATGTCGACGGTCAACCTCCTGTCGATCCGGAAGGCGATGGACCCGGCCGACGAGAGCCACCCGTACGGGCATGGGAAGGTGGAGACGCTCTCCACTCTTTTCCAGGGGGTTGTGGTCGCCCTTACCGGAGCGGGAGTGGTCTGGGAGGCGGTGCGGCGCCTGCGCGCGGGGACGGTCCCCGAGGGAGTCGGCCTCGACGTGGGCATCGTCGTGATGATCTTCTCCGTGGTCGCTTCCTGGTTCATCTCCGCCCGGATCCGGAAGAGGGGCGAGATCGCGGGCTCCTTGGCCCTGGCCGCCGACGCGCTCCACTTCCGGACGGACGTCTACTCCGGGAGCGGGATCCTCTTCTCCCTCGTGCTGTACAGGGTCACGGGATGGAAATGGCTGGACCCGGGGGTCGCGCTGGCGGTGGGCGTCTACATCTTCGCCGCCGCCGTGCCGCTGCTGAAGGGCGCGGTGGAGGACCTGATGGACCACCAGCTCCCGGCGGAGACGGTGGCGCGGGTCACGGCGATCATCGAGTCGCACCGGCCGATGGTGGTGGACTGGCACGATCTGCGGACCCGCCGCTCCGGCTCGGAGATGCAGGTCGATTTCCACGTGGTGGTGTGCCGCGACCATTCCCTGGAACAGGCCCACCGGGTGGCGGACCACCTCGAGATGGAGATCCGGGAGATGCTGGGGAACGCCCACGTGGTGACCCACATCGACCCGTGCGAGATCGAGTGCCCGGGCTCCCACGAGTGCGCCCTCGTGAAGGGGATGATCGCCGGGCTGCACAGCCCCGAGCGCGACACGAAGGAAAAGGTTTCCTGAAACGCCCGGAAGGAGGAAGGGAAATGAAGGCGGTGCTCCTCGTCCTCGTGGTCCTGTTGGCGCTGGTCGCGGCGTTCGCGGTGCAGAACCCCGGCGTCATCGTCGTCCGGTTCCTGACCTTCTCGGGCTACACGTCGCTGCTGGTGGTCATCGTGGCCGCGTTCGCGGCCGGGGTCGTCTCGGCGGGGCTCGCGGGGCTTCCCGGATACTTCCGTCGAAGGTCGGAGGCCGGCGCCGCGGCGCGACGGATCCGGGACCTCGAGACCGAGGTTGGAGATCTCAAGGGAAAATCCGGGATGCCGACGCCTCCCGCGCCCGGGGGGGCGCCGTGACCGATGCCGCCCTCTCCGCGAACGAACGGAAACTGCTCCGTTGCCTGCTGCGGTTCTATCGCGAGATCGGGCCCGGAGCCACGCCCGCATTGAAAGGTCTGGACGAGGAGACCGGGCTGGAGCGGTGGGAGCTCTCCGAGGCGGTGACCGGCCTGCGCGCAAAGGGACTGATCGAGTATTGGGAGCTGCAGCCCGCGGTGCGCCTGACGACCGAAGGGCTGCGGGCCGTCCTGCGCCTTCCGGAAGAAGGGGGCGCCTGATGGCGGGCGCGGTCCGCGGACTTTCCGCGCGGCTTCGCATCGTCTCCGGCCTGCTCGCCGGACGGTTCGGCCGGCCCGAACTCTGCGCCCACGAGACTGAACCGGTCCGCAACCTCGTCCTGACGATCCTCTCGCAGAACACCACCGACGCCAACCGGGACCGCGCGTACGATCGCCTGATGAAACGGTTTCCCACGCTTTCCGCGCTCGCCGCCGCGCGGCCGTCGGAGCTCGAGGAGGCGATCCGGGTGGGCGGGCTCGCCAAGGCGAAGGCGAAGGCGATCCTCGGCGCGCTGGCGCGGATCAGGGAGGAGCGGGGCGGCTACTCCCTCGACTTCCTGCGCGGGATGCCGCTCCCCGAGGCGAGGGCGTACCTCACCTCCTTCCCCGGCGTGGGGGTGAAGACGGCGAACATCCTGCTCCTGTTCTCCTTCGGCATGCCCGCCTTCCCCGTGGACACCCACGTCCTGCGGGTGACGAAGCGTCTCGGTCTGGTCCCCGGAGCGTCCACCCTTGCGAAGGCCGCCCTCTCCCTCGAGCCGCACGTGGAAACCGGGGACCATGGGCCGCTGCACCTCAACCTCATCCGTCTCGGGCGGGAAGTGTGCCGGCCGCGCAACCCGCTCTGCGCGGAATGCCCGCTCCTGACCGTGTGCCCGGAGGGGAAACGGAACATGAAAGGGAAGGAACGCATCGCGTGACGGGTCGCACGGTATTCCAGATGATGGCCGTCGGTCTGGCCACCCTGGCGGTCGGGCTGCCGGCGATCGCGCTGGGCATCCTGGTTCCCGGCCAGGTCCGCAAGGGGAAGATCTTCCGTTGGGTGACGAGGAGCTACTCCAGGATTCTCCTGCCCGTCTTCGGCGTCACCGTCGAAACGCGCGGCCTCTCCCGCGTGGGCCGGAACAACCCGTACATCTTCATGTCGAACCACGCGAGCCACGTCGACTCCCTCGCGCTGGCGGTGTCGATCCCGCACCCGCTCCACTGGGTCTTCAAGAAGGAGCTCTCGAAGATCCCGGTCTTCGGTTGGGTGCTCCTGTCCCTCGGGCAGATCATGGTGGACCGGCGGAGCGCGGCGCAATCCAGAACCGCGCTTTCGAGCGCGGTTGCGGCCCTCGCGGGGAACAACTCCGTCCTCATCTACGTGGAAGGGACGCGCAGCAAGGACGGGAAACTGCAGCGCCTGAAGAAGGGCGGCTTCCACAT
>JAJZRM010000179.1 GCA_021802685.1 Deltaproteobacteria bacterium
GATCTCCGCGAAGACTCTGGGGATCAAGGAGTACGATCCGGTCCCCGGCTGGCAGACCGTCTACTTCGGCAGCAACCACCTGGTGACCCGGGAAAAAGCGTTGCGCTGCGCCAACTGCCACACCCGGAACGGCGTACTCAATTTCAGGGACCTGGGATATTCGGAAAAGGAACAGGAAAAGCTGACGAACGCCGCGATCTACTTCGACAAGGTGGCGGAACAGCAGAAGGAGGAATGGTGAACATGAAGATGCGTGGGATCATCGCCGCCGCGGTTTCGCTCGCGGCAACCGCCTTGGCAACTTCCGTTTTCGCCGGCTCCCATGCCGGATATGTGGGGAACGGCCCCTTCAAGAACGGTCCCGAGGTCACCAGGAAGTGCATCGAGTGCCACGAGAAGGAAACGAAGGATTTCATGAAGACGGTCCACTGGACCTGGTCGAGCGAACAGGGGGCGAACGGCAAGAAGATCGAACTGGGGAAAAAGAACGCCCTGAACAACTTCTGCATCGGCCTGCCTTCCAACTGGCCCCGCTGCACCAGCTGCCACGCCGGGTACGGCTGGAAAGACGCCTCCTTCGACTTCTCGAAGGCCGAGAACGTGGACTGCCTCTCCTGCCACGATACGACCGGCACCTATAAGAAGTTCCCGACCGCCGCCGGGCACCCGGTCTACGCGGGGGAGACGAAGGAATTCCCCAAGGGGAAACCTTGGCCGCCGGTCGATCTGGTGAAGGTGGCGCAGTCCGTCGGGGCTCCGAACCGCGCGACCTGCGGTTCCTGCCACTTCTACGGCGGCGGCGGCGATCATGTGAAGCATGGCGACCTCGACAGCTCCCTGACTCATCCGACTCCGGGCATCGACGTCCACATGGGCGGCCCGAAGAAGATGGTTTGCCAGGATTGCCACAAGTCCAAGGACCACACCCTGATGGGGCGGGCGGTTTCCGTCTCCCTCGGCTCGGGTCCCCGGGCGATGGGTTGCACCGACTGCCACAAACCCAGCGCGCACAAGAACGCCGCCCTGAACCGGCACGCGGACAGGGTGGCCTGCCAGACCTGCCACATTCCCACATTCGCCAAGGACCGGCCGACCAAGGTGTGGTGGGACTGGTCCACCGCCGGCAAGGACGTGAAGCCGGAAGATGTCCCGAAGGACCGGTACGGCGAAAAGACCTACGACAAGATGAAGGGCGACTTCAAGTGGGGCAAGGACGTGGTGCCCACCTATTACTGGTACAACGGTTCCGTCGACCGCTATCTCGCGGGCGACAAGATCGACGCCTCCAAGGTGGTCCGGCTTTCTGCCGCCAAGGGGGACCGGAAGGATCGCAACGCGAGGATCTTCCCGTTCAAACTCATGAGGGGAAAGCAGGCCTACGACATCGGTAATGGAACCATCGCCTTCGTGAACGTCTTCGGCCCTCCGGGCAGCGACGCCTACTGGGCGAAGTACGACTGGAACGCTGCCGTCGCCGGCGGCATGAAGGCCGCGGGGCAGCCTTATAGCGGCAAGTTCGGTTTCGTGGAGACCTCCATGGTCTGGCCCGTGAACCATATGGTGGCTCCCAAGGACAAGGCGCTCCAGTGCGCCGATTGCCACGGAGAAAAGGGAAGGATGGACTGGAAAGCCCTGGGATACAAAGGCGACCCGAGGAATCCGGAAAACCGATAGGAGACCGGTTCCGGAAGCGCCGTTCCGCCGGCCCGCGAGGAAACCCGCGGGCTTTTTTTCGCATCGGGGTCGCCGGGCGTGGGCCGCTCCCGGCCATCCATGGCCTCAGCAGCAGCAGCAGAACCCTGGTGAGAAATTCGGGCAAGATTGACATCGGCTTGCCTGAAAGCGATCCTATCGATGATAATCGATATCGCCGGATCGGGAGGACCCATGAAAACGCGTGCGGTCGCACTGTCCGTCTGCCTGGGGTTTCTTGCCCTGGCGGGGGCGGTTCGGGAATCCGGCGCCGCCGTCGCCGGCTGCATGAAGTGCCACGGGGACGAAGCGGCCATGAAGGCCATGGTCAAGCCCGTGATCCCGGTCTCCGCCGAGGGGGAGGGGTGAGCGGGACCGCCTCCGCCGGTCCGGGCGGAAGACCTGTACAAGGGGTACCTGGTCGACGCGAAGCTCCTGGAGACCGACCCCCATTTCGAGAAGGGGTGCGCTTTTTGCCATAAGGGCGACGAATCCGCCCGGGAAAAGGCGACGGCCCATAAGGGGATGGAGAAACGCCCCTCCGGCGATCCGTCGCTCTGCGGGCAGTGCCACGACGAGATCGCCGCGAACTTCAGGAAATCGCTCCATTACACCACCACGGGACTGAAAAGCGGAGTATCGCCGAGATTTTCCAAGGAAGAAGCCGGAACCTTCGCCGGGAAGGTCTTCCCCAAGGCATGCAACAGCTGCCACGCCTCGTGCGGGGACTGCCACCTGAAAAGCCCGGCGATCGGCGGCGTGAGCGCCGGGCTCCTTCAGCGCCACCGCTTCGTGAAACGGGACGAGGGGAAGACGTGCGCGCTGTGCCACGGCGGGCGGGTGTACCCCGAGTTCACGGGAGAGTACGGCGGGACGCCGGACGTCCATTACCAGAAAGGCATGATCTGCCTCGATTGCCACAGCAAGTCCGAGTCCCACGGGGACGGATCGGTTCAGGCGTCCAGGCAGGAGCGGAAGGAGCGTCCCTCCTGCGCCAAATGCCACCCGCCGGGCAAGGAGACGTCGGAAAAAGCGAAGTCGGCCCACGCCGTGCACGGGACGAAGTTGAGCTGCTCTGCATGCCACTCCGCGGGGCCGTACCGGAATTGCTACGACTGCCACCTGGGAAAGGGCGCGGAAGCCAGGCCGGGGTTCATCCTCGGGCGGAACCCCAGGGATCCGAAGACGGTGACCACGCTGCGGGTCATCCCGACGGTGAGGGACACCTTCGCTTCCGCGGGGATCCGCATGGAAAAGTACGATGCGCTTCCCAACTACTGGGGCACCGCCCCCCATAATATTAAGAAACGCACGGACCGGACCCGGTCGTGCGAATCGTGCCACGAGGAGAAGGAGCTGTTCCTGAGGAAGGAAGTTCTGCTCCCCGGGGGTTCCAAGGCGAACGAAGGACTCATCGCCGTTCCAAAATCACTCAAGTAGGAGGAGTACATGAAGCTCTGGAAACGGGTTCTACCCATCCTGGTCCTGGCACTGGCGCTGCCGGCCGTGTCTTCGGCGCTGGATCTCCCGAAGATCGTCAACACCGATTGGCTCGAGAAAAACGGGGCCGACCCGGCGGTCCGGATCGTCGATATCCGGAAGCCCGAGGAGTTCAAGGCCGGGCACGTGCCCGGCGCGATCAACGTGTTCTACGGCGCCTGGGCCGTAAAGCGGAACAATCTCGACAACCAGCTCCCTGAAGACGAAGAGCTGCTCGAACTCGTGCAAGATTCGGGGATCGAGAAGACGACGGCGGTCGTGATCGTGGGGAAGGCGGACACGACGACCGACCAGGTGAACCTGACGCGGGTCGCCTGGACCTTGCGGTACGCGGGAGTCGCGAAGGTAGGCGTGCTCGACGGCGGTTTCAACAAGTGGTCGGCCGACAAGAAACCCATGAGCACCGATGCGGGCAAGGCGGCGGCAGCAAAGGGCAAGACGAGCCCCAACCGGCCGTACCTCGCCGCCAAGGAAGATGTGCTGGCGAAGGTGGGGAAGGCGACCATCGTGGACACCCGCATGCCGGATTTCTTCTTCGGGGTCTCGAAGCTTCCGTTCGTGGCGCGCGCGGGGCGCATTCCCCAGTCCGTAAACCTGCCTTCGGCATGGATCTTCACCAAGGAGGGGGCCTTCAAGCCGATGGAGGACCTGGAGGCCATGGCCGCCGGCGTGGTCGGCAAGGACAAGGCGGCAGAGGTCCTCGTCTACTGCGACACGGGCCGCCTGGCCTCCGGCTGGTGGTTCGTCCTCTCCGAAGTCCTCGGCTACGGGAACGTGAGGATGTACGACGGATCTTCCCAGGAGTGGGCGGCCGACGCCAAGGCGCCGATGGTCAAATACACCTGGAAGTGACGAAAGGGCCGGTCAGGGCGGGCCCCCCGGGAGGGTCCGCCCTGAGAACGGTTTCCACACCGTTCATCGGCCGGGGCCGTGGGGGCCGTGTCCATGATGCCCGCAGGCCATCGCCGGAGTCACCTCCCGTAACGTCCCGGTCTTGAAAGCGGATACCGTTTCCCCGACCGTCGGGTACTCCGAATGGAAGACGCGGATGTTCGCGGCCCGCAGCTTGCCGAGCGCGCCCATCCCGATGCCGCCCACTACCATCGCCTCCACGTTCTCCCCCGCAAGTTGCGCAAGCGGCCGGCACATGCCGTGGTCGTGGTGGAGATCGCGGTTCGGGATCGCCCGGCAGCTCCCGCTTTCCGTGTCGACGACCATGAAGATCGGCGCCGATCCGAAATGAAGGTCCACGGGGCTCTGGAACCCGTTGTCCCGGGTGATGGGAATGCAGATGTTCATGATGTTTCCTCCTCTTGTTGAAAGGTTGACGACGGGTATGCCTACCTGTTCCCGCACCCCATCCGGCGCCTGCGCAAGCCGCGGCAAGGGGGGGCTTCCGCATCCGTCGGCGCGGGGTTCCCTCCCGCCTTGTCCGCCGCTCCCATGCGGCGGCACCTGGGACACCCGCAACGGGGGGCATCTCGCGGTTCCACCCGGATGGTTCCGCCTTCGATCCTGAGGGTGTTGCCATGGACCAGGGCCTCGGCCACCTTTCGGTGCGCGTTCACCAAGATGCGGCCGAAGGTCGGACGCGAAACGCTCATCCGCTCCGCGGCCTGTTCCTGGTACAGCCCTTCCAGATCGGCCAGCCGGACCGCTTCGAACTCGTCGAGCGTCAGGACGATTTCGCCCGGCTCTCCCGCCGGCATCCCCGCCGGATGAAACAAGGACGCGATCGGTTTCCCGGCAACCCGGCGGCAACATTGCGGTCTGGGCATCTCGACACCTCGGCATCCATACCTCGCCATCCATTATAAGCATATGCTCATTACCGTCAAGAAAAAAAACGCACCGCTTTGACCATCATGCGGTGGATTCAGCCGAACACGTGCCGCAGGATGAGGCCGACCGCGAACACGAACACTGCCATCGCGAGAAGCCTGCGGATGGGCTCGCTGCGCATCCCGGTGGAGAGCCTGGCGCCCGCCTGGGCGCCGATGAGGACGCCGACGCCCATGGCCGCCGCGACGAGAAGGTCGACCTGGCCGTTGTGCAGGAAGATCAGGGTGCCCGCCAGGCTGGTGACCGCCAGGACGAAGTGGGAAGTCGCCGTGGCCGAGTGCACGGCGATGCCCAAAATGACGATGAGGAAGGGGACATGAACGATCCCTCCCCCGATGCCGAACAGGCTGGAGATCACCCCCACCAGGAAGCTGAGCAGCATCCCCAACAGCATGATCGGAGAGCGCAGCGAGTTCAGCTCCTCCGGCGAAGGATGCCGGTACGATGCCCCGCTGATCGTCCGCCCTTTGTGCAGGAGGACGGACAGGAACAGCAGGAAGAGGGCGAAAAGCAACGTGAACCATCGCGATCCGAGATACTGCACGAGCGTGGCTCCGAGCAGCGCCCCCGGAATGGTCGCGACCGCGAAGGCCACCCCCATCCGGTAAAGGACGCGTCCCTGGACCATGTAGGCGATGCTCCCGGAGAGGGCGTTCAGGAACACCACCGCCAGGGAGGTGCCCACCGCCTGCTGCGGCGTGAATCCGAGCCCGAACAGGAGGATGGGAACGATCATCCAGCCTCCGCCGGCCCCGATCAGTGTCCCGAGGGTCCCGATCCCCAGACCCGAAAGGAACAGCACCGCAATCCTCAGCATCCTCGCCTCCTGGAGGTGTTCGAACGGACGCCGGCTCCCCCCGTCACCCCGCCTTCGCGGCGGCGCGGAGGACCCGGCGCAGGAATTGCCCCGTGAAGGAGCGCGGATCGCGGGCCACATCCTCCGGGGTGCCGCACGACACGACCTCGCCCCCCCCGTCGCCCCCTTCCGGCCCCAGATCGATAATATAGTCGGCGGATTTGATGACGTCCAGGTTGTGTTCGATGACGATGACCGTGTTCCCCGCGTTCGCGAAGAGGTGCAGGACGGCGAGCAGCTTCGAAATGTCGTCGAAGTGGAGGCCCGTCGTGGGCTCGTCCAGCAGGTAGACCGTCTTTCCCGTCGCGCGGCGGGAGAGCTCCCTGGCCAGCTTGACCCGCTGCGCCTCGCCGCCCGACAGTGTGGTGGCGGACTGCCCCAGCCGGATGTATCCCAGCCCCACGTTCAACAGGGTT
>JAJZRM010000180.1 GCA_021802685.1 Deltaproteobacteria bacterium
GGGTGGTTCGGGTCCCCGACGACCACGACCGCGTACCCTTCCTCGCTCAGCCTCCGGGCATGGTCCTGCGCCTTGGTGACGAAGGGGCAGGTGGCGTCGATGATGGTGATCCCCTTCTTTTCGAGGGCGGACCGGTCGGAGCGCGTCACGCCGTGCGACCGGATGATCGCCTTCCCGCAGGTGATCTCGTCAACTCCCCCGACGATGCGCACCCCTTTCCTCTCGAGCCGTTCCACCGCCTGGGGGTTGTGGATGATGGGCCCCAGCGAGTGGATCGGCCTCTCCCCGCCGGCGCCGGACTCGTCCCCCTTCCCCGCCGTTTCATCGGCGATGGCGATGGCGCGCTTGACGCCGAAGCAGAACCCCGCGCTCCGGGCGATGAGGATCCGCTTCATGATCCCGCTCCCGGGATGCGCCGCAGCATCCTCTCCAACACCTCTTCCACCGTCAGGGTCGTCGAATCGATATAAATCGCGCCGTCCGCCATTTTCAGGGGGGAGTGCTTCCTCGTGCTGTCCTGAACGTCGGGCCTGAGGACGTCTTTCAGGACCTCTTCGAAGCTCGGGCCGTTCCCGGGCCGATGCTCCCGGTACCTCCGCAGGGCGCGCACCGCCGCCGCGGCGTCCAGGAAGAATTTCGCCTCCGCGTCCGGGAAAACCACCGTCCCCGTGTCCCGGCCCTCCAGGACGACTCCCCCGTCGCGGCCCAATTCCCGCTGCCTGGCCACCAGCGCCTCGCGGACCGCGGGGTGCGCCGACACCTCCGAGGCCCCCAGGCTCATCTCCGGCGTGCGGATCGCGTCGGAAATGTCCTCCCCCGCGAGGAACAACCCCTGGGCTCCCCGCGCCTCCCGGAACGAAAGGTCCATCCTTGCGGCCAGTTCCCCCAGCCGGGGCGCGTCGGTCCACGGGATTCCGGCCCGCCGGGCCGCCAGGGCGCAGGCGCGATACATCGCCCCCGTGTCGAGGCGGACCATCCCGGTCCTCTCCGCCAGGCGCCTGGAAACGGTGGTTTTCCCCGCTCCCGAGGGGCCGTCGATCGTGATCACCGGGCGGATCCGCATCAGGCCAAACCTTCAAGCAACGCTTTAAACCCAGGGAAGGAAGTATCGATGCAGGAAACGTCATCTATCGCCAATTTCATCCCCGCCGCCTTTTCGAAGATCAACAGCGACATGGCGATCCGGTGGTCGCCATGGCTGCGGCACGGAAAACTCGGGCGGAGCTCGGCCGGGCCTTCCACCCAGAGGCCGTCCGGGTACTCGCCGCAGGAAACGCCCAGGGAGGAGAGGTTCGACACCATCGAACCGATCCGGTCCGACTCCTTCACCCGGAGTTCCCCGGCTCCACGGATCTCCGTCCTGCCTTCCGCGAACGCGGCGGCGACGCAAAGGGCGGGGATCTCGTCGATCAAGCCGGGAACCTCCCCGGGGTCGATCCGCGTGGCGGAAAGTCTCCCCCCGCGGACGGCGATGTCGGCCACCGGCTCCCCGCCGTCCTGCCGCTCGTCCTCGTACCGGATGTCGGCGCCCATGCGCCGAAGCGCATCCACCGCCCCCGTGCGGAACGGGTTCACCCCCACGCGGCGGACGATGAGCGCGGAACCCGGCGTGACGGCGGCCAGGACCAGGAAGAAGGCGGCGGAAGAGATATCGCCGGGAACGGTGATGTCCATGGGGTCGAGCCGCTCGGCCGGGAACACCGTGACCCGGCCCCCTTCCCGGTCCAGCTTCGCTCCCATCGCGGTGAGCATCCGCTCCGTGTGGTCCCGGGTCGGCAGCGTTTCCACCACGGTCACGGGAGAATCGGCGTACAGGCCGGCCAGCAGCAGGGCGGACTTGACCTGGGCCGAGGCCACGGGCATCTCGTACCGGATCCCCTTCAGGGAGCCGCCGCGGATGCAGATGGGCGGAAGCCGGTTCCCTTCCCGGGCCCAGATCGACGCTCCCATCTGCGTCAGGGGGCGGATCACCCGGGCCATCGGCCGAAGGCGCAGATACCGGTCCCCCGTGACCACGGAGAGGAACGGCTGGCCCGCCAGGATGCCGGACCCGATCCGGATCGTGGTGCCGGAATTCCCGGCGTCGATCACGTCGGCAGGCTCGGTGAGCCCCCGCAGACCGGCACCTTCGACCCGCAGCTCCGTCGGCGAGATCCGTTCCACGGCCGCCCCCAAGGCGGTCATCATCCCGACGGTGCGCATCGTGTCCTCGGCGTCGAGAAAACCGCGCACGCGGCTCTTGCCCGTGGCGAGGCCGGCGAACAGGACCGCGCGGTGGCTGATCGACTTGTCGCCGGGAACCGCGACTTCCCCGTGGAACGGGCCCCTGGCTTTCAACGCACCACCAGCCCGTCCCGGGTCTTCTTCGCCCGCTCGAAGAACTCGATGAGCCCCGCCGCGTCCTCCCTTTCGATTCGGCGGCCGAGCAGGTCCATGTTCCGCCGGAAATGGTTGATGGCGCGCAGGACTTCCGTCCGGTTCTGCAGGACGATATCCTTCCACATCTCCGGGTTGCTCGACGCGATCCGGGTGAAATCCCGGAACCCCCCCGCGGAGTACCCGAGCGGGACGCGGGATGGAAGGGTCGCCACGGAATGGACGAGGGCGTACGCTACGGCGTGGGGAAGATGGGAAACGTAGGCGAAGACATGGTCGTGGGTCTTCGGGTCCATCCGCAGGGAGACCTTCGAGCCGGCGAGCCGCCAGAGCCGCTCCACCCGCTCCAACGCTTCCCCGTTCGTCCGCCGGGTGGGGGTCGAGATGAACGACCGGCCCCGGAAGAGCGACGGGTCGGCGGCGGGGAACCCCGAGGTCTCCGTCCCCGCGATGGGGTGTCCGCCCACGAAGAACGCGCCCTTGCCGACGGCGCGTTCCCCTTCCCGGACGATGTACGCCTTCACGCTCCCGGCATCGGTCAGGATCGTTCCCGGCCGCATGCGGAGACCCAGGGACCGGATGGCCGTAACGGAAGACAGGACGGGGAGGCACACGACCACGATGTCGCAGCCGGACATCTCGCTTTCCGGGCAGCCCCGGGCGATCGCGCCCGCCGCCAGCGCCTGGCGCACGTGTTTCCGGTTCCGGTCGCACCCCCACACCTCGGGCGCGCCGCGTTTCCCCTTGAGAGCCAGCGCCAGGGAGCCGCCGATGAGCCCCAGTCCGAGGATTCCCAGCCGTTCGCGCGCCACGGGTTACCGTTCCGTTTCGGGACGGGGCACTACAGGGTCCTCCCGACGGCCTCTGCCACTTTCCGCAACCGGTCGATCATCTTTCCGAACGCCTCCGGCCGCAGCGACTGCGGGCCGTCGGAGAAGGCCTTTTCGGGCTGGTGGTGCACCTCGATCATCAGGCCGTCCGCTCCCGCGGCGATGGCCGCCGCGGCCAGCGGCTCCACCAGCCCCGCCTTGCCCGCGGCGTGGCTCGGGTCCGCGATCACGGGAAGGTGGGAGAGGGATTTCACGATGGGAAACGCGGATACGTCGAAGGTGTTCCGCGTGGCCGTCTCGTAGGTGCGGATGCCGCGCTCGCAGAGGATGATCTTCTGGTTCCCTTCGGAGGCGATGTACTCGGCCGACATCAGCCACTCCTGGATCGTGGCGCTCATCCCGCGTTTCAGGACCACCGGCTTGTCGAGCTTGCCGACCTCCGTGAGCAGCCGGAAGTTCTGCATGTTCCGCGCGCCGATCTGAATGATGTCGGCGTACCGGGCCACCAGGTCGATGTCCCGGGGATCCATGAGCTCCGTGGCCACGGGGAGTCCGGTCCGCTCCCGCGCCTCGGCGAGGTGTTTCAACCCCTCCTCCCCCAGCCCCTGGAAAGCGTACGGCGACGTGCGCGGCTTGAACGCCCCGCCGCGAAGAAACGTGGCCCCGCAGGCGGCGACGCTCCCGCCGATCCCCACCATCATGTCCCTCCCCTCCACGGAGCAGGGACCGGCGAACAGGGCGATCGCCTTGCCGCCCACCGACCTGCCGTTCACCTCGATGACGGTGTCCTCTTTCCGGAACTCCCGGCTGACGAGCTTGAAAGGCGCGAGGATCCGCAGGACCTTCTCGACGACGGGAAGCCCCTCGAACGACTCGGGGTCCAGTTTCCGCTCGTCCCCGATCGCCCCGATGATGGTGCGCTCGACGCCGCGGGAGATGTGGGCCGTCAACCCCCTGGATCGCAGGGACTCCTCGATCTGGCGGACGTCCCCGTCGGTGGCGCCCGCGCGCAGTACGATGATCATTTGTCGCGCTCCCTATGTCGCCCGGGGATACGATCCCAGGATTTTTATGAATTGCGCCCGCATCTTGAGCTCGTCGATCGCCCTGGCCACGGGCTCGTCGGCGATGTGGCCGGTCATGTCGAGGAAGAAGAGGTACTCCCACGCCTTTTTCTTGACCGGGCGGGACTCGATCTTGGTCAGGTTCACGTTGTACTTCGCGAACGGCTCCAGCATGAGATGCAGCGCTCCCACCTCGTCGCGGGCGGAGAAGAGGATGGAGGTCTTGTCGCTGCCCGTCCGCGCGGAGGCCTGCTTCCCGAGAATGATGAAGCGGGTGAAGTTGTTCGTGTTGTCCTGGATCCGCTTCCGTATGGTCTTGAGGCCGTAGATCTTGGCGGCCGCCTCGCCGGCGATCGCCGACGACGACGAATCCACCGCCGCCATTTCCGCCGCCCGCGCCGTGCTCTCCACGTCGAAGACGGGGACCTGGCGGAGGTTGCGCTCCAGCCATCCCCGGCACTGCGCGATGGCATGGGGGTGGGAGTAGACCTTCCTCACGCCGTCGATGTCGCCGGTGACGGAAAGCAGGTCCTGGTCCACCTCCACGAGGACCTCCCCGCAGATCAGCAGGTTGAAATCGACGAACATGTCGAGGGTGTTGCTGACGATCCCCTCGCTCGAGTTCTCGATGGGGACCACGCCGAAGTCGGCCAGGTTCCGCTCGACCGCTTCGAACACCTCGGAAAGGTTGATCTGGGGAACGAACTGCGCGCTTTCGCCGAAATGTTTCAGGCACGCCTGGTGCGTGAAGGTGGCGCGGGGCCCGAGGAACGCGACGGACAGCGGCTTCTCCAGCGCCATGGACGCGGAGATGATTTCCCGGAAGATGGCCTTCAACCCTTCGTTGGGAAAGGGACCCGGGTTGGCGGCGGCCAGGCGCCGGAGGATCTCCACTTCGCGCTCGGGAACGTAGAACTTCAAGCCCCGTTCGGACTTGATCCCGCCGACCTCGAGGGCCGCCTTCGCCCGGCGGTTCAACAGTTCCAGGATCCGGTCGTCGAGGGCGTCGATCTCGGAGCGCAGCTCCTTGAGGCGGTCGTCGGTCACCCCCCGGACCTCTTCTTCAGCGCCCCCATGTCGCGGAACTTCTGGTACCTCCGTTCGAGCAGCTTCGGTATCGGCAGGGAGAGGAGCGGCGCGAGCGTCTCGACCAGAGCGGTCTTGAGCGCCTCCGCGGCCGCCTTGTGGTCCCGGTGGGCGCCGCCGAGCGGTTCGGGGATGATCCGGTCGATCACCCCGAACTTCTTCAGGTCCGGCGCGGTGATCTTCATCAT
The DNA here is from genome assembly GCA_021802685.1 of Deltaproteobacteria bacterium. GTDB lineage: Bacteria > Desulfobacterota > Deferrimicrobia > Deferrimicrobiales > Deferrimicrobiaceae > UBA2219. The sequence continues at coordinate 5,545 of JAJZRM010000180.1, forward strand.
CTCGGCCGCCGTTTCCGCCTTCGCGGTGTCGCGCCAAAGGATCGAGGCGCACCCTTCCGGGGAGATGACCGAGTAGACGGCGTACTCCATCATCAGGATCTCGTCGCCGATCCCCAGGGCCAGCGCCCCGCCGCTCCCCCCTTCCCCGAGGACGGCCACGACGATGGGGGTCTTGAGACGCGACATCTCGAGCAGGTTCCTGGCGATCGCCTCGGACTGCCCGCGCTCCTCGGCGCCGATGCCGGGAAACGCCCCGGGGGTGTCGATGAACGTGAGGACGGGGAGGGAGAACTTCTCCGCCAGCTTCATCGCGCGAAGGGCCTTGCGGTACCCTTCGGGGTTCGCCATGCCGAAGTTGCGCTGGATCTTCTCGTTGGTGTTGCGCCCCTTCTGCTGGCCGATCAGGAGCACCCGCTGCCCTTCGAGCTCCGCGAAGCCGCAGACGACCGGCGGGTCGTCCCGGAACGCCCTGTCTCCGTGGATTTCCAGGAAATTCTTGAAGATGAGGTTGATGTAGTCGAGCACGTACGGCCGGTTCGGGTGGCGGGCCAGCTGGGTGATCTGCCACCGGGTGAGGTTCGAAAAGACCTCCTTGCGGATCTTCCCGATCTTCCGCTCCAGTTTCACGGCCTCTTCCCGGACGCTCTTGTCCGTTCCGTCGTCCAGCCGCTGGAGCTGTTCGAGGCGGTTTTCGAGGTCGACGATCGGGCGCTCGAAATCGAGGTATTGGAGGATCATTCCAATCTCCCTGTT
>JAJZRM010000181.1 GCA_021802685.1 Deltaproteobacteria bacterium
ACGCACCTCGCGCGGTTCATCTAGGAGGCGGAGAAGCGGGGCGCCGCCGTCCACGTGGCGCGCGACGCCGCCCAGGCCCGCGACATCGCCGTCCGGATCGCGAAGGAGGAAGGGATCGCCCTCGCCGTCAAATCGAAGTCGATGGCTTCCGAGGAGATCTCCTTCAACGACGCCCTGCAAGGGGAGGGTGTCGAGGTGGTGGAATCCGACCTCGGGGAATACATCATCCAGCTCGCCGGGGAGCCGCCGTCCCACATCATCGCCCCGGCCGTCCACAAGACGCGGGGGGATATTTCCCGGCTTTTCGAGCGCAAACTCGGAGAACCCCCGACCGACAGCATCCCGCAGCTGGTGGCGACGGCCCGCAAGCACCTGCGGGCGAAGTTCCTCTCCGCGGGGATGGGCGTCTCCGGAGCGAACTTCCTGGTTGCCGACACGGGCTCCATCGTCCTCGTCACGAACGAGGGGAACGGCCGGATGGGCGCCGTCCTGCCGCGCGTCCACCTGGCCGTCGCCGGGATCGAGAAAGTCATCCCCCGGATGGCGGACCTGCCGGCCTTCCTTCGCCTCCTGCCGCGCAGCGCTTCGGGGCAGACCATCTCCTCCTACGTGTCGATCCTCACCGGAACGAAGCGGGGGGGCGACCCGGAAGGTCCCGAGCGGCTGCATATCCTGCTGCTCGATTGCGGCCGCAGCGCCATCATCGAGGGGAAATACCGCGAAGTGCTCAAGTGCATCCGGTGCGGCGCGTGCCTCAACGCATGCCCGGTGTATACGAGCGTGGGCGGGCACGCCTACGGGTGGGTATACTCCGGTCCCATCGGCGCGGTCCTCACCCCCCTGCTGATCGGACTGCCCGAGGCGGTCCCCCTGCCCGGAGCGAGCACTCTTTGCGGCGCGTGCGCGGAGGTGTGCCCGGTGAAGATCCCGCTGCCCGACTTCCTGCTGGAACTGCGCGCGGACGCGCGGGACCAGGGGCTGAAAACCGCCGGAGAGATCGCGGGGATGAAGGGATACGCGGCGATCATGAAGCGGGCCGGCCTCCTCGAGGCGCTGGAGCGGTTCGTGGGGGTGCTCTCCCAGTTCTTCAGCAAGGGGAACCCGATCAGCGGGCTTCCGTACCCCTTCGCCGGCTGGACCGAAAGGCGCGACTTCCCCGCCGCGGCGAAGCAGCCGTTCCGCAAGCTGTGGAAGATCCGTCGGGGGGTGCGGGAGTGACGTCCCTGGACGATAGGCGTCTGCTGCTCCGCCGCCTCGCGGCGGCGGCGGGGAAACATCCCGCGGAAAAGGCCGCTCCCGCCGGGGAAGCCGTTGCCGTCCTCCAAGGGGAAGGGGATCGGCTCGCCCGGTTCGGGAAGGCGTTCGCCGAAGCGGGCGGCGTGCTTTTCCAGGGTCCGGCGGAAGAGGTACTGCACGAACTCGGGGAAATGTTGCGCATGGAGGGCGTGACGGCCCTCTTTTTCCCCGAAGATGATGCCCCGGCCCGCCAGCTCGCGGAAGCGTTGACGCCGTTCGGCCCGTTCACGATGACGTCGTGCGCCGAGGTCCGCGGGGGAAGCGAGGCGGTCACCGCGGGATTCCGCACGGCGGAGGCGGGGATCGCGGAGACGGGAACCGTCGTCGAGACCAGCGCCGGGGGGAAAACGCTCCTGCCGGGGCTGCTCGCCGACGTGCACGTTTCGCTGTTGCCGGCCTCTTCCGTGTTCGACCGGATGGACGAGGCGCTGGCGTCGCTCTGCGCGGACCCGCCTCGGAACATCTCTTTCTGCTCCGGCCCCAGCAAGTCCGCCGACATCGAGCAGACGCTCACCGTGGGCGCGCACGGGCCGAGGAAGGCGATCGTGTTCATCGTATAACCTATCCGCCGTTCCTCCCGTCCCCCGTATCCACAACGGGGGGACCCACTGGCATGCCTGTTGCTGATAGTAATGATAATCTTTCCGGCACAACCTCTTCCAAGATATCAACCAGGAACGTAACTATTCGAAAACCGGAAAGATACCCCCCATATTGCCCGTTTCACGGAGAAATGCGGGGATTACAGATTTGGAGGTACAAGGCATGACGGATCACGGATTTGGAAAGAAGATGGCCATGACCCTGGTGGGCGTCATCACAATCATCGGCGGGTTCCTGATGGCGTCCGCTGGAACGGTCCATGCAAAATCGACCTATCTGTCGGCGTTCAACACCGCATACGGCACCTCGGGAACGGCATTGAATACGTGCAGCCTTTGCCATCCGGGCGGCGACACGAAGAGCTTCAACCCTTACGCCACGGCCTTTGGAAACGCCGGGCACTCCTTCACGTCCATCGAGTCCCAGGATTCGGACGGAGACGGGTTCGCAAACAAAGCCGAGATCGATGCGAGGACCTTCCCCGGCGACGCTGCGAGCAAGCCGGCGTCCACGCCGCCCCCCACCCCGGCCGACACCACTCCGCCGACCGTCTCCTCGACCAGCCCCACCGGAAACCAGACCGGCGTGGCGGTCAATGCGACCGTCAGGGCCACCTTCAGCGAAACGATGTCGGGAGCATCCTTGACCGCCGCCACGTTCGTAGTGACGGACAGCTCCGGCAACCCCGTCGCGGGAGCGGTGACGCTGGCCGGGGCGACCGCCACGTTCGTGCCCGCATCGCTGCTGGCGAACGGCGCGACGTACACGGCGACCGTGACGACGGGGGCCAAGGACCTCGCCGGGAACGCGCTCGCCCAGGCATACGCGTGGAACTTCACGGCCGTTACGGGCACATCCGACGCCGACGGCGACGGAATCCCGGACAACATGGATGGGTTCCCGAACGACAGCATGAGAGCGACCGTCCCTAATCCGATGGGCGGGGAGAACACCACGATCGACACGTCCTCGAACCCCGGCACGCGCCTGATGATGGTCGACGGCATGGCCGACACCGACCCCCTGCTCAACCAGGCCGGAAAACCCGCCGGTTACGAATTCCGCCACGGCGTAGTGGCTTTCGTTTTGGCCGGCGTGACGCCCGGCGGAACCGCGAACGTCGTGATCTCCTTCCCGTCGGCGATCCCGGCGGACGCCAAGATCTACAAGGTGGATTCCGCCGGTTTCCACGAGTATCCCGGAGCCGTAATCAACGGGAACGCCGTCACCATGACCCTGAAGGACGGAGGCGCGGGGGATGCCGACGGCGTTGCGAACGGAGTCATCGACGATCCCGTCGCCGTGGCGACTCCCGTGACATCGACGACCCCGACTCCGTCTCCGGACACCACCGTCGGTGACGCCGGCGCGGCCGGAGGCGGTTGCTCGGTCGCCGGGACGGGCGGCGGCGCCGGGGGGTTCGCGGGCTCCTTCGGCTTCCTGGCCTTGGCCGCTCTCGCGCTCCTGGCGAGGAAAGCGATTATCCGGAAACGGTAACCCGAAACGGTCGAGGCGCGGCGGCGGGGCCGCCGCGCCTCACCAACCCATCGCGCGCAGAAGGAACAGCCATCCGGTGACCGTAATGGCGGAGGCGGCGGTGGAGGTGATGACGATTGATCCCGCCAGGTCCGTGTCCCCCGACAGTTGGGACGCCATCACGTAGGTCACCACCGCCGTCGGACAACCGAGCATGATGATCCCGATCCTCAGGTCGTCCCCCGAGACGCCCATCCATCGGTAGAGCGCCAGGCCGAGCCCCGCCAGAACCACGAGCTTCAGGAAGGCGGCGACGGAGGCCAGGGCGAAGCCGCGCCGCGCCCTCTCCATGGAGAAGGAGCCTCCGAGGCACAGCAGCGACAGGGGGAGGGTCGCGGGGGACAGCAGCTGCAGCGTCCGCCGCGCCATGGTGGGGATGGGAAGCTGGAGCAGGCTCCAGGCGATCGCGGCCAGGCAGGCCAGGACGATCGGATTGGAAACGACCTGGCGGAAGATCCGCTTCGCCGTTTCCCGTCCCTTCCCCTTCCCCATCCCGTGGGGGACGATCAGCGCGGCCACGGCCAGGGCGTTCAGCAGCGGCACGACGAACCCGAGAAGGATCCCCGCTTTTCGAAGCCCCGCCTGCCCCACCACGTTGAAGACGACGGGCAGTCCCACATAGGCGAGGTTCGCCCGGATCGTACCCTGGACGAAGGAACCTCGCTCGGAAGGCACGATCCCCATCTTTCCCGAAAGGACGAACGCGAGGAAACAGGTCGCGAGGGTGGCGGCATACGCGCCGATCACCAGCGGACCGCTGAACGCCTCGTGGAAATCGGTGGCGCTGATCTCGTGGAACAACAGGGCGGGCAGGAGGATGTAGTACACGAGGGAGTTCGCCGACTCGATGAATCCCCGGTCGAGGAGACGGTACCGCCGCAGGGCCGCGCCCAGCCCGATCAGCAGGAAAACGGGAATGACGGACAGCAGGATGTCCACGGGGGTGTTACCTCTTTCCGTGCTCCGCGGCGAGGTAATCGATGAGCTTCGCGGCGTCGGCGTCGGAGATCCAGTCCGGCTTCTTCGACTGCATGTCCTTGACGATCTTCACCCATCCTTCCTTCGTTTCGGCGCGGGCCGTCGCGCGGGCGAGCTCGTGGCATACTCCGCACTTCCGCTCGAAGAGGGCCTTCCCTTCCGATACCGCTCCACCGGCCGCCGGAGACGCCGCGGGAGCCGCCGATGGAGGTTCCTGCCTGGGCGCCTCGGACTTCGAACATCCCAGGGCCAGCGCGAGAAGCAGGAGCGGGAGTGAACGCAACGACACCGGGCGATTGCGCATCGCCGACTTCCTCCATGGGCGGAAAAGGTTCGGTTATATTACTCTCCGCCCCCGGGTGGCTCAACCTTTTCCTGTATAATGCTCCCGATGATCCGCGTCCGCCTTCCGCAGAAGAAAAAGGAGATGGAAGTTCCCGGCCCGCGCAGGGTGATGGACATCCTCGCCGCGGCGGGGTTGCGCCCCGCCACGGTGATCGTGACGCAGGGGAAGCATCTCCTCACCAAGGACCACCGGGTGGAGGACGGGGAGACGATCGACGTCATCTCCGTCGTCTCCGGGGGCTGAAGGCGGAAAGATGAAATGCAAGCGCTGCCGGCACAACCCGGCCGCCGTCGACCTGCCGAGCCACCACGCCGCTTTCTGTCCCGACTGCTTTTTCGTATTCTTCAAACGTCAGGTCCGGGAAGGGATCCGGAAGTACCGTCTCCTTTCCGCCGGGGACCGGGTGCTCGTTTGCGTTTCCGGCGGCAAGGACAGCCTCGTCCTCTGGGACGTTCTCATGGAGATGGGGTACGAGACGGAGGGGCTCTACATCGACCTGGGGATCGAAGGGTACTCCGGCCGGTCCAGGGAAAAAGTGGAAACGTTCGCGCGGGCGCGGGGGAAAACCCCGATCGTCGTCGAACTCGAGAAGGAAGGGGTCCCGATCCCCGAGGCGGCGCGGTGCGTGCGGATGCAGGAGTGCTCCATCTGCGGGACCGTGAAGCGATACTTCTTCAACCGGGTCGCGGCGGAGGGGAACTTCAACGTCGTGGCGACCGGCCATAACCTGGACGACGAGACGGCGCGCCTCCTCGGGAACCTCATCCACTGGCAGCGGGACCACCTGTCCCGCCAGCACCCGCACCTCCCCGAGGCGGGCGAGGGGCTGGTGCGGAAGGTGAAACCTTTGTGGCGGGTGTCCGAGATGGAAACGGCCGCGTACGGGTTCCTGAAGGGGATCGACTACGTGACCGAAGAGTGCCCGATGAGCAGGGACGCCACCTCCCTGGTGTACAAGGAGGCGCTGTCGCTGATCGAGGACAAGATGCCGGGGTCGCGGATCGTCTTCTACCAGGGATTCCTCGACGACGCGAACCCGGTGCGGCAAGCGCCGGCCGGCGTGACGCGCGGAGAGGATGACGCGGCGAACGGGGGGACGCCCCGGCCATGCGCGTCCTGCGGCGCCCCCACGTACTCCGAGATCTGCGCTTTCTGCCGGATGAAGGAGCGTGTCCGACGTCGGCGGGAGGGGCACGCGGAGGAGGTTTCCGGATGACGGCGGACGGAGGGCGGATCCGCCGGGGACCGTTCCGGGCCGGCGAGGACGTGCTGCTCATCTCTCCCAAGGGGGAAGAACACCTGGTCGTTCTCTCGCCGGGGAAGGTCTTCGGGACGCACAAGGGGAACCTGCTGCACGACGACCTGATCGGAAAGGAGGACGGCTCCCGCGCCTGGACGGCGATGGGGGACGAATACCGCGCCTTCCGCCCCACCTACATCCAGTTCATCATGAACCAGAAGCGGCACGCGCAGATCATCTACCCGAAGGATACGGGGACGATCCTTTTATGGGCGGACGTTTTCC
>JAJZRM010000182.1 GCA_021802685.1 Deltaproteobacteria bacterium
CCTCTACATCCGGGACGGGGGCGGGTTCCTGGTCGACGCCGGCTCGGACGCGGAAGAGATCGAACGGTTGCGGAAGGAGGAAGGGATCTCCACCGTGGTGATGACGCACTACCACGAGGACCACTTCCCCTTCCTGCCGCTGCTTCCCGACGCGGAGATGTGGGCCTCCGCGGCGGATGCCCCCGCCCTCGAGTCGTTCGAGACGCTCCTGGCGTGGTACGGCGTCCTGGGCACCGAGTGGGACGCCTATTACCGGAACCTGTTCAGCGAAAAGTTCCCCTTCTCGCCGAGAACGCCGGGACGAAAGATCACGGACGGCGAGGAGCTGCGGTTCGGGAACACCCGGGCGGTCGCGGTCGTCGCTCCCGGCCACACGCCGGGGCACCTGTGCCTCCACTTCCCCGACGACGGGATCGTTTTCCTCGGGGATTACGACCTCACGGCCTTCGGGCCCTGGTACGGCGATGCGCCGTGCGGCATCGACGAGTTCCGCCGTTCCGCCCGCCGCCTGGCCGGGATCGACGCGGACACCTGGGTGGTTTCCCACGAGGGACCGGTCTTCCGCGGCCCGATCGCCGAAAGGATGACCGCCTACCTCGACGTGATCGACCGGCGGGAGGAGGCGCTACGGGAATACCTGCGCGAGCCGCGCAATCGGGGAGAGATCATCGGGCGCCGGCTGATCTACGGCCCGGAACACGAAGGCCCGTGGTTCGACTACGGCGAGTGGGCGCTCCTGTCGAAGCACCTGGAGGGAATGATCGCGCGGGGGGAGGCGGCCGAAGGTGAAGGAGCCTACCGTCTGACCTGACCCGGCGCGTCATCCCTTCTTTCGGGGAGCGCCCTTCCCGCCTTTCGTCCCCACCATGATCCCCGGGGAGTCTTCGGGCGCGCGGATGTTCAGGATGTAGTACGTGGCGGAGCCGAACGCCACCGGCTCCTCCTTTTCGTTCCGGATCTCCGTCGAACCCACCGCGATCGTTTTCCCGAGCCGGATCACGGAACCGTGCGCCGTGATCACCCCGTCGGGCACGGGCTTCAGCAGATTCACCTTGTACTCCACCGTCGTCATCCGGGAGGAAAGGGGGAGGACCGAACGCAGCGCGGTGGCCACGGACATGTCCACCAGCGCCCCCATCACGCCGCCGTGAAGCGTTCCTCCCGAATTCTTCAGGATCCGGCGCACCCGGCACCGCATCACGCTTTTCCCGCCGGCGCACGACAACAGCCGCATCCCCATCATCTTCACGAAGGGGAACCCGTTCACGCGTTCCTTCACCAGCTCTTCGTCGAAGACCTTCATCGTCCGCCCTTCCTCCTGCCGGCGCGTGACGGGCCTACGCGCGGTCGTAGTGCGAGAACTTCATCGTGTAGTTCCCCCGCCCCTGGGAAAGGGAGCGCAGGGCCGTCACGTACCCGAACATCTCCTTCAGGGGGACCAGCGCCGACAGGAAGCTCACGTCGGACCTGCGGTCCACCGATGTGACCCTCCCCCGGCGGGCGTTGACGTCCCCGATGATGCCGCCCAGGAACTCCTCCGGAGCGGAGATCTCCACCTCCATCACCGGTTCCAGCAGGTACGGCTTCCCCTTCTCGTACGCTTCCTGGAACGTTTTCGCGGCCGCCACCTTCGCCACCACCTGGGAAGGGACGCCGGACAGGAACTCCATCCGGGAAAGATCCACCGCCACGTCGTCCACGGGGTACCCCAGGGCGCCGAAGAACGCCGCCTCCCGCAGCCCCATTTCCACGCCGTCCGCCACGTCCTGCGCAAGCCCCCGCATGCGGAACCCGTCGAGGATCTTCACCCCGGTTCCCCGGGCCGCCGGCTGGATGGTGACCGCGGTGGCCACCTTGACCAGCCGCTCGGCGATCTCCCGCTCGAAGACGCTTTCCGCGCTTGCCGCCGTCGTCAGCGTCTCCCGGTAGACCACCTCGGGGTTCCCCTTGCGGACGCTCATCCCGTGCTCCCGCGTCAACCGGTCGAGGACGACCTCGAGGTGGAGCTCCCCCATGCCGGAGAGGAGGATCTGCCCGGTGTCCGCATCCTCGCGGAACGACAAGGTCGGGTCCTCGTCCGTCATCGAGCCCAGCAGCTCCTTCAGCCGGTCCATCTCCCGGACGGTTTTCGGCTCGACGACCACCGACACGACGGGCTTGCGGATCTCGATCGACTCGTAGACGATCGGCGCCGCCGGGTCGCACAGCGTGTCCCCCGTGCGCGCCCTCTTGATCCCCCGCGCGCCCACGATGTCGCCCGCCCGCGCCTCCCCGATCGGCTCCTTCTTCCCCCCGTGCATCCGGAACAGGCGCGCCACTTTCTCCTTTTCCCCGGTGGACGCGTTGAGAAGCGTCGCCCCCACCGAAGCCTTCCCCGAATAGACCCGCAGGTAGACCGTCCGGCGCCCTTCCTCCTGGAGCACCTTGAACACGAGCGCCGAGAACGGCGCCGCGGGAACCGGCTCCCGCAGGGCGGGCACGCCCGTCCGGGGATCGTCGCCCCGCGCCGGAACGGTTTCCGCGGGGGATGGGAGGAAGTGGACGATCCCGTCCATCGCCGGCTGGATCCCCCGGTTTCTCAGCGCGGACCCGGCGTAGACGGGGAAGATCCTCCCGGCCAGCGTCCCCTTGCGAAGCCCCGCGCGAAGAAGCAGGAACGGGACGTCCTCCCCGGCCAGGTACTTTTCCGCCGCCGTGTCGTCCTCGTCCGCCGCCGCCTCCAGCAGCGCCTCCCGGTACTTCGCCAGCGGCGAAGCCTCCCGCGGCGACAACGGCGTCCGCGCCACCGTCGCCCCCTGGTCCTCGCCGGAGAACGAGACGCGCTCCATCGTCAGCAGGTCGGCCACGGCGGAAAACGCCCCCCCGTCGTACATCGGCACGGTCACGGGAACGCCCCGGGCGCCCAGCTTGCCCGCCATCTCGGCGACCACCCGGTCGAAATCCGCACCCGGGCGATCGAGCTTGTTGACGAAGGCCAGCCGCGGGATCCCGTGCCGGTTCGCCTGCCGCCAGACGACCTCGGACTGCGGCTCCACCCCGCCCACGCCGCAGAAGACGGCGACCGCCCCGTCCAGGACGCGGAGGGAACGCTCCACCTCGATGGTGAAATCGACGTGCCCCGGCGTGTCGATCAGGTGGATTTCCGCCCCCAGCCAGGAGAACTGGGTCGCGGCGGCGGTGATGGTGATCCCCCGCTCCCGCTCCTGGGGGAGGTAGTCCATCTGGGTGTCCCCGTCGTGCACCTCCCCCATCCGGTGCGTGACCCCGGCGTAGTAAAGGAGGCGCTCGGTGAAAGTGGTCTTCCCCGCGTCGATGTGCGCGATGATCCCGATGTTCCGCAGGCGGTCGACGATGGCCACTTCAGAAGTTCCCCCGGAAAAGGTTGAAGGTGGAGGTCCCCGGGATCACCCGGTCGGCGAACAGGGCCGACAGGACCTCCGGGATCTCCTCCGGCCCGAGCCCCCGCAGGTCGGCGTAGAAGTCCCGGATCCCCGCCGAACGCATCTCGTGAAGCGATCCGGACGCGGAGAAAGGTTCCCGTGGAAGGACGACCGACCCGTGCTCGTCCGCCGCGATGTGGAACCGCTCGCCCCGGGGGCTTACCACTTCCCCGCTCCGAACTCCCGAGGCGGGAAGGAGCCGCGAGGTCATCAGCGGCACGCGTCCGTACGCCACGGCGATCCCAAGCCCGTAGAGGAACCTGCCCACGTCGCGAAGGACCCCCATGGTGGCCTCCACCGGGAGGATCATCCGGGCCGCCCCCAGCCGCGAAAGGGCGGAGAGAGCCGCCATGTTGAATGCGTAAAGATAGTGGTCGCTGATGAGGACCGCCTGGCGGCGCAGGGGGGACGGGGCGAAGATGCGGAAGTGCCCCGCGTCCGGCAGGACCCACCGCGTGCATCCCTTGCCCACCGCATCCGTGACGGTGCGGCGGATGAACGCGGCGTCCGATTCGAGAAACGGCGCGGTCAGCCGAAGGAACGCCCCCGCCCGGGCGTACTTCATCACCGGGGCGGGGTCCCGCAGAAGCGACCTGGTAAGATCCACCACGGGCACCACTTCCGGGACCTTCGGGAGGTGCGGGAGCTGCTCCGGGCGGCATCCGGCGAAGATCACGGTGCCTGCCCCTTCCGCCCTGCCGCCCGAAACCCGCAAGGCGGGAAGGATTTCCAGGCGAAGCCGTTTCCCGGCGAGGTGGAACTCCTTGTCGAACCTGCGTGCCGCCTGGAGGAACAGGGTGCGAACGTCGCCCCAGGCGCTGGGCCCGCCGCGGTATTCCAACCGCACTTCCGAGAGCGGCAGGTCCCCCCGGTACGCCTCGGCGAGCTGCCGCTCCCCGTCCGGGGGGGCCGTTCCTTCCGGGCCGCCCGGCGGGCCGGACACCCGGTACGGGTATTCCCTCGCCACGCTCCCGTACGACGCCCGGACCACCACCGCCCCGGGGGAAACGGACACGATGAACCGCGCCCCGTCCCGGGGAATCGATTCCATCTCCCGGCGGGCGCGACGGGTGAACTCCGCGCGGCCGCCCCCGGCCACCCGGAACAGCAGGTCGCCCGGGGACACGGCGAACGGCACTTTCACGGAAAGCCCGCCCCCGGCCGGGCGCATCGCGGAGGCGGTGAAACCCCTCCCCGCGCCGTCCTCGCGGAACTGGACGCGGAGGCGGTCCCCGGGGGAGACCGTGCCCGCGTCCGGGACGAATGCCCACCCCTCCTCGAAGCGGGCCACCGTCCCCACGCAATCCCCCACGTTTCCCGAACCGCCCCCCGCCGCCACCTCCGACGGGGCGGCCCCGCCGGTCAGCCCCGGTGTCGGGTCCCGGCCGACCACCCCCGCCAGGATCCGCATCCCTTCCTCGACGCCCTCCGCGGCGTTCCCCGCCCGGATCCCGTCGAGCGCGGCGCGGTACGCCGATACCACGCCGGCCACGTACTCCGCCCCCCGCATCCGCCCCTCGATTTTCAGGGAGGCGATCCCCATCGGAACGATTTCCGGAAGGCGGGGGAGGAGCGTCAGATCGCGGGTGGAGAAGATCGCCTCGGGTTCCCCGCTCCCGCGCCCGTACAGGCGGCGGCACGGCTGGACGCACGCGCCGCGGTTCCCGCTCTTGCCGCCGAGAAAGGACGAGAAGAGGCATTTCCCGGAGTAGGAGTAGCAAAGCGACCCGTGCACGAAGATCTCCACCCCCACGGGGGAGCGCGCCGCGATCCGCGCGACCTCCTCCATCCGCAGGTGGCGTTCGAGGATGACCCGGGACGCGCCCATCCGGGCGAATTCCTCCGCGCATTCCGCGGAGGCGCATCCGGCCTGCGTGCTGACGTGGACGGGGATCGCCGGGAAGAATTCATGGAGGATCCGCAGGAGGCCCAGGTCGGCCACGATCACCGCGTCGGGCGACAGCGGCGCCGCCTGGTGGAGCAGCGCGATCGCCTCGGGGAGGTCGGCTTCCGTGAGCAGCGCGTTCATCGCGAGGTAGAGCCGGACCCCGCGGGCCTTTGCATGGGGCCGGACGGCGCACAGGTCGGCGAGAGTGAAATTTTCCGCCCGCACGCGGGCGTTGAACCTCCCGAGCCCCAGGTAGACCGCGTCCGCCCCGGCGTCCACCGCAGCGAAGTACGCTTCCGCGGATCCGGCGGGCGCCAGGAGCTCCGGAAAGTCGGGACGGGGAATCCGCGGCAAAGGTTCGCGCCGGGCCGGGGACGGCCGCCGCGCCCCTTTCTCTCGCTCTTCCCGGGGAGGAGTCCCCGCCGGAGCCGCGGGCGGTCCCTTCGGGGGCTCCGGACGGCGCGGGCGGAATTTCCCGCGCTCCTCCCCCGCCCGGGGAGGCGGCTTCACCTCGCCGGGACCCCGCCGGACGACGGCGGGCTTCCCGTCAGGTTTTCCGGAAGAGCGAATCGAGTTTTTTCCGTGCGGTGTCTTGATCGGCCGTCCCTTTCTCCCGGGCCGCCTGCTTCCCGCGGAACCAGTCGCAGAAGTTGGCCCGGTCCTTCTCGAGAACCCGCTCGGCCCGGGACTCGCGGCATTCGTTGTACGCGGCGGGGTCGAAAAAATCGCAATTCCGGCAGACGTGCAGGTCCGCGCCGCAACCGTCGCACGTCTCCGTCCGCCCCACGGGCCCGCTTCCCTCCCGCGCCCTGCCGCAACGATGGCACGTGGTCATCGACGCCTCCGGATCCCGCAACCCTTTTCGTTGTACTTCCATCATACATCCGTTAGACTGTGCGGAAAATAGCGATTCGCAAGGCGAATCGCTATATTTCG
>JAJZRM010000183.1 GCA_021802685.1 Deltaproteobacteria bacterium
GGGGGGATCCGCGAAGGAGACATCCTGCTCGCCGTCAACCGGCTGACGGTGCACGACATCGACCCGTACCGGACGGCCGTCTCGGGGATTTCCCGGGGCACCGTCGTGCCCGCCCTGGTGTCCAGGGAGGGCGGGATGCTTTTCGTGGCGCTAAGGAACAAGTGACGCGGTCAGGGAGGAGCCGATGGGCGTGGTGACGGATGTGGACGTGGCGCGGCGGATCGCCAGGGCGGTGGTCTCGGACATCGCGTTGTACAACGTGAAAAAGGTCGAGGAAGGGATCCGGAACGACAACCTGTTCGATCTCCTGAAGGACGAGATCGAAGAGGGACGGAGCTACTACTTGAGCCGCGTCGCCCCCGAGGTTTCAGGGAGCACCAACCTGTACAACCAGGCGCTGGTGGACGTCCTCGTCAAGCCCACCGGGCGGATTCCCTCCAAGGCGTGGTAGGTGCGGCGTCCCGGGCCCGGGCCGTTCCGCCTGACCGTTCCGGCCGACCGCGCGGGGGAGCGTCTTGACCGGTATCTCCCTTCGGTCCTCCCCGGGCTTTCCCGGGCGGGAGCCCAGCGCCTGATCGGGGACGGAAACGTCCTTCTTTCGGGCGCCGTCCCGCGCGCTTCCCACCGCCTTTCCGGCGGCGAGACCGTCGCCGTGACGATCCCTCCCCCGGTTGCGCCCGACCTCTCGCCGGAAGATCTTCCGCTCGCGATCCTTCACGAGGACGTCCACCTGCTCGTGGTGGAAAAGCCCGCCGGGATGGTGGTTCACCCCGCGCCGGGGCATTCCGGAGGGACCCTCGTGAACGCGCTCCTCTCCCGCGCCGACACCTTGTCCGGCATCGGCGGCGTATCCCGGCCGGGAATCGTCCACCGCCTCGACCGGGACACGTCGGGGATCCTCGTGGTCGCGAAAACCGACGCCGCCCACGGCGGCCTCTCCGGCCAGCTGTCCGCCCACGCGATGGAGCGCGGATACCACGGGGTCGTCTTCGGATCCCCTCCGCGGGACGAGGGGGTCGTGAGCACGCGGATCGGGAGGCATCCGGTCCACCGCAAGAAGATGGCGGTGCTGCCCGCGGGGGGAAGGCTTGCCGTCACCCGCTACCGCCGCCTGGCCTCGTTCGGTCCGTTCTCCCTCCTCGAGTTCCGCCTCGAAACCGGGCGCACGCACCAGGTGCGGGTCCACTGCGCCCACCTGCGCTGCCCGATCGTGGGGGACGACGTCTACGGCCGGCCGCGGAAGATCGTCCTCGGGAAAGGGGAGCGGGGCCGCACGGTGACGGTTTCCCGCTTCTTCCTTCACGCGTTCCGGCTCGGCTTCACCCATCCCGTCACCGGAGAACGCCTCTCCTTCACCGTTCCCGACCCGCCCGAGTTCGCCGCGTTCCGCGCCGCGGTCGAGGCCGCGTATGCGTGACAGCAAGGAGCGCACTCTTCGCACGAGACACTCCCCTTCGGGGACGCCTCGCTCGCCTTCCCTGGCTCGCTTCGTCTGCGGGTTTTCCTCACTCCCGCCCTCCGTGGCTCCGTTCGGAAAACACGCCCCCTCAGGGGAGGTCTCGTTCTCAGGGCACCCCTTGCAATCACCCGGAACGCACATCTGATGAAACCCCTACCCCATTTCATCCAATCGCCGCTGCTGCGGGCCGTCCCGGGGGTGTACCACGCCTTCCTCGGCGTGGATCCCGTGGAGGGGCGCGGCCACAAGGAGCGGCTCTCCGGCGTGTTCTCGATCTCGCCGGCGGCGATCGGAACACTGAAGCAGGTGCATTCCGCGGCCGTTCTCGCGTACGAATCCCGGGACGGGGATGCACCCGGCGGCCGGAAACGGGAGGGCGACGCCCTCTGGACGGCGGCTCCCGGCACGGGCGTCGGCGTCCACACGGCGGATTGCGTGCCCATCCTTCTCGCCCATCGGGAAATCCCCGTCGTCGCGGCGGTTCACGCGGGGTGGCGGGGACTCGCCTCGGGGATCGTGGAGGAGACGGTCCGGTGCGTGACGGCTCTCCTGGGAGACAAGGCCGTTCCCGGATGGTTCGCGGCCGCGGGGCCCTGCGCCCGGGCGTGCTGCTACGAGGTCGGGGAGGAAACGGCCGATGCCCTCTTCGCCCTTCCGGGCGCGGCGGCGGGCATCCGGAAAGGGACGGCGCCGGGGAAATGGTTCGCGGACCTGCAGGCGATCGCCCTGTCCGCCCTCGCAGGGGCGGGAATCCCCGTCGGCCGAACGGAGGGTTTGGGCCCCTGCACGGTCTGTTCGCCGCGCTTCCATTCGTTCCGGCGCGAAAAGTCCTTGACCGGCCGGCAGCTAAGCTTTATCTATATTCATGAAACGTCCTTTCGAAAGCCGTGAAATCTCCGTCACAGGAACGCCCCATATGAGTCCAGTCAGCACCCGAATGCAGATAGAAAACGAGATCCTCTCCTATCTTGGAAAACGGTATTCCGAGGAGACGCAGGCCGGCCATCTCATGACGCTGCTGATGGACAGTTACCCGCTTCTCTCCGTCTCCCTGCTCGCCGTGGACAAGAGCCGGTCTCCCCTGGTGTTCGCGCACCGCGGGCTTTCCGGGAACTTCATCAAGGGGCTCTACGCGAAGGGGACGTTGCCGGTCATCGACGCGGCGCTCTCCGGGGAAGTCGTCCTTATGGGCGGCGACGAGCGGCTGTCGGACCCCGCCTGGCGGTTCGAACATGAAGGCGGGAGCCTCTACGGGGCTCCGTGCCGCGTCCAGGGGGAAACCCTCGGCGTGTTCCTCGCCGATTCCCGGGAACCCGGCCTGTTCGACCACCAGACCAGGGAGGCGTTCAGGAGCTACGCGCAGCTGTCCGCCGTCTTCCTCGCCCTGCGCGCGTTCCACCATGAAATCACCCGCGTTCCGGATATCGATTCCCTTACGGGGTTGAGCAATTTCAAATTTTTCCACGAGGTGCTCCACAGGGAACTGGCGCGGGGGAAGAAATTCGAAAAACCCGTGTCCCTCCTGTTCATCAAGATCCGTCATCTGCGGGAGATGAACGACGTCTACGGACACGTCGCCGCCGACAAGGCCCTGGTCGAACTCACGCGGACGGTCAAGTCGGAGCTTCGGGAGATCGATTTCGCCTCCCGTTCGGGCTCGATGATCTATATCGTGATGCCCGAAACGACGAAGGAAGAGGCGGGAAGGATCGCCTCCAATATCGTGGCCGCGATGCACGCGTCATCGCCGGGACGGTTGAAGGTGACGCTCAAGGCCGCCATCGGGGTGGCGACCTACCCCACCGACGGCGATACGGAACGGGTGCTCATACCGCACACGGAAGCGATGGTGCACGAGTCGGTCCGCAAGGGAAACAACGCGGTAACCGGATTCGGGGATTGACTCCGGGCCGCTTTTTGCGGTAGTCTTGGTTTTCCTGGACACGATCCTCGAACATTCGTAGGCAAACCACCGTTGCTTGGAGTGCCTTCCGGATAATTTCCACCCCCTGGTTGACGGCGGATCCGTTTACGGCAAACCAACCACCCCCTCTACATGGAGAACGTGCATGAACCTGAAAGAGCTGAAAGGCATGCGGATCGGCGAACTGACCGAGATCGCGAAGAAGATGAACGTCGACGGGGCCTCCGGCCTCAAGAAACAGGAGCTCATCTTCGCCATCCTCCAGTCCCAGACCGACCAGGAGGTGATCGTCTCCGGGGAGGGGACTCTCGAGGCGCTTCCCGACGGCTACGGGTTCCTGCGCGCCCCCGACTCGAACTACCTCCCCGGTCCCGACGACATCTACGTCTCCCCATCCCAGATCCGGCGGTTCGGCCTGCGCACCGGCGACACCATCAGCGGCCAGATCCGGGCGCCCAAGGGGGATGAACGGTACTTCGCCCTCCTCAAGGTCGAGAAGATCAACTACGAGGATCCCGAGGTCAGCAAGGACAAGATCCTCTTCGACAACCTGACCCCCCTCTACCCGCAGGAAAAGTTCAAGATGGAGCACGCCGCCGACAACTATTCCACGCGGATCATCGACCTCATCGCCCCGATCGGGAAGGGGCAGCGGGCGCTGATCACCTCGCCGCCGCGCGCGGGGAAGACGATCATCCTCCAGAACATCGCGAACGCGCTGTCGAAGAACCACCCCGAGGCCGTCCTCATCGTGCTGCTCATCGACGAGCGGCCCGAGGAAGTGACCGACATGCAGCGCAGCGTCAACGGGGAGGTCATCTCCTCGACGTTCGACGAACCGGCGCAACGGCACGTCCAGGTGGCCGAGATGGTCCTCGAAAAGGCGAAACGGCTGGTGGAGCACAAGAAGGACGTGGTCATCCTCCTCGACAGCATCACCCGCCTCGCCCGCGCCTACAACGCCGTCGTCCCCCCGTCGGGCAAGGTGCTTTCCGGCGGCGTCGACGCCAACGCCCTCCAGAAGCCGAAGCGGTTCTTCGGGGCCGCGCGGAACATCGAGGAAGGGGGTTCCCTCACGATCATCGCGACGGCCCTGATCGAGACGGGCAGCCGGATGGACGAGGTGATCTTCGAGGAGTTCAAGGGGACGGGGAACAACGAACTCGTCCTCGACCGGAAGATCGCCGAGAAGCGCATCTTCCCGGCCATCGACATCAACAAGTCCGGGACCCGGAAGGAGGAGCTCCTCCTCGAGAAGAACCTCCTGCAGCGCGTGTGGATCCTGCGGAAGTTCCTCTCCCCGCTGTCCCCGGCGGAGAGCATGGAATTCCTCCTGGACAAGATCTCCAAGACCAAGACGAACAAGGAATTCATCGAGTCGATGAACGCCTGACGAAAACGGAAGAAAGGACGACCAAGCCAGATGAAAGAGAACATCCACCCCAAGTACGTTCCCTCCACGGTGAAGTGCGCCTGCGGGACCAGTTTCGAGACCGTCTCCGCCACGGACGAGATCAAGGTGGCCATCTGCTCGAACTGCCACCCCTTCTTCACGGGCAAGCAGAAGCTGATCGACACCGCGGGGCGGATCGAGAAGTTCCACAAGAAGTACACGAAAGGGGAGAAGGCCTGAGCCGGGGGCCTTCGATCCGTGAATGTCCTCCTTCTCCAGTGCACCCCCGGACCCGAGCGGATGGTCGCGCTGGCGGCGCGGCTGTGCTACTCCCCCGCCGGGATCGGGGAGTTGCGGGAGGACATCTCCCGCAAGGACGCCCGGGGACTGATCCGTAAGGTCCTGTCCATGGGGCACGCCTCCGTGCTGGAGCACGTGACCCTCACCTACGGCGTGGAGGGGATCTCCCGGGCCGCCTCGCACCAGCTGGTCCGCCACCGGATCGCCTCCTACTCCCAACAGAGCCAGAGATACGTTTCCGCCGATTTCGGCTACGTGACGCCGTCCACCGTCGCGGGTTCCCCGCGCTTGCGGCGGGAGTACGAGCGGCACATGGCCGCCTCTTCCGCGTTGTACGGGAAGATGACGAAGGCGGGGATCCCGGCGGAGGACGCGCGCTTCGTCCTTCCCAACGCGACGGAGACCAAGATCCTCGTCACGATGAACGCCCGGGAGCTCCATCATTTCTTCGCCCTGCGCACATGCCGCCGCGCGCAGTGGGAAATCCGGGAGATGGCCCTTCTCATGCTGGCGGCCGCGAGGAAGGAAGCGCCGCTCCTGTTCGAAGCCGCCGGACCCGGATGCGTCCGGGGACGCTGTCCCGAGGGCGGGATGTCGTGCGGAAAGGCGGCCGCGGTCCGCCGCGAGATCGCCATGCTCGGAAAAGGGGGAAACGGTTGACGTCCGCGGAATCGAAGGAACTGGTCCTGGGCGGCCAGGCGGTCATCGAGGGAGTGATGATGAAGGGCCCGGAGGCGTTCGCCGTCGCCGTGCGGAAGGCGAGCGGCGAGATCCGGGTGCGGGATTTCCCCCTGCGGGAGTCGCCCGCCCGGAAGCGGTTCGCGAAGGTGCCGCTCGTGCGCGGCGTGCTGACGATGGCTGCGATGCTCGTCATCGGGTACCGCGCCCTCCAGTACTCCGCGGACGAGGCGATCGCGGACGCGGACGGGGCGGAAACGCCCGCGCCGCGGGAGGACGGGCGGCTCGCCATGGCCGGCGCGATGGCGATGGCCCTGGTCCTGGCGGTCGGGCTGTTTTTCCTCCTCCCCCTGTACGCGACGCACCTCCTATCCGGCCTGGTGGCGGGGCTGGAAGGGTCGCTGGCGTTCAACCTGGCGGACGGCGCGATCCGCGTCCTGGTGTTCGTGCTCTACATCGGGGCGATCGCCCGGATGAAGGACATCCGGCGGATCTTCGAATA
>JAJZRM010000184.1 GCA_021802685.1 Deltaproteobacteria bacterium
CGGCTCCGGGGTGTGGGGCAAGAAGGAGTGGATCTACCCGCAGCTGGCCGACGCCAACGTGGTGTCGATGTTCGAGGGAGGCAGCCCGCTCCTCCGCGTCGACCGGTACGCCCGGGAGATCGGGCTGGAGGACGTCTGGGTCAAGGAGTGCGGCGTCACGCACACCGGCTCGTTCAAGGACCTCGGCATGACCGTGCTCGTGTCGCAGGTGAAACAGATGATCAGCGAAGGGGCCCCGATCCAGGCGGTCGCCTGCGCTTCGACGGGCGACACCTCGGCGGCCCTGGCGGTCTACTGCGCCGCGGCCGGCATCCCATCCATCGTGCTGCTGCCCAAAGGAAAAATCTCCATCGCCCAGCTTGTCCAGCCGATAGCCAACGGATCCCTCGTGTTGTCGCTCGACACGGATTTCGACGGCTGCATGCGCGTGGTGCAGGAAATCACCAAGGACGAAACCCTCTACCTGGCCAACTCGATGAACTCCCTCCGGATCGAAGGGCAGAAGACGGTCGGCGTCGAGATCGTCCAGCAGTTCGACTGGCAGACGCCGGACGTCATCATCATCCCCGGCGGAAACCTGGGCAACGTTTCGGCGCTCGGGAGCGGGCTGCTCATGATGCGGGACCTCGGGATGATCGCCAAATTGCCGCGGATCGTCGTGGCGCAGGCGGAGCGCGCCAACCCGCTCTACCGCTCCTATCTCAAGGATTTCAAGTCCTTCGAGCCCATGCAGGCCGGGAGGACGCTGGCAAGCGCCATCCAGATCGGCAACCCGGTGAGCGTGGAAAAGGCGATCCGCACGCTGAAGCAGTTCGACGGCATCGTCATGGACGCCACGGAACAGGAACTGGCGGACGCCGCCGCGCTCGGGGACACCACCGGCATGTTCAACTGCCCGCACACCGGTGTCGCCCTGGCCGCGCTGATCAAGCTGGTCAAGGCCGGGAAGATCGACAAATCCGAGCAGGTCGTGGTCATCTCCACGGCGCACGGCCTGAAATTCGCCGATTTCAAGGTGGATTATCACGAAGGAAAACTGGGATTCCCCAGCCGCCACTCGAACCGGCCCATCGAAGTGCGGGCGAGCGTCGATGCCGTCAAGGACGCCTTGCGCCATGCCTTGAAAACCAGGAGAATCCCGAATGCCTGAAAAAACGCGACACCCGAAAAACTGGAAACCTTCCACCCTCGGCATCCATGGACAGGACCGCGTGGCGCATGCCCACTTCGCGGTCTCCACGCCGATCGTGCAGACCTCGAACTACTATTTCGAAAACACGACCGAAGTCTATGAATTCATGAAGGCGAAGAAAGAGGGCCGCACGATCCGGGAGCACGAATACGGGCGCTACGGCAACCCGACCCAACAGGAGTGCGAACGGAAGCTGGCGGCGATCGAAGGCGCCGAAAGGGCGCTGCTCTTCTCCACGGGCATGAGCGCCGTGATCCTGACCCTGATGACCTACATGCGGCCGGACGGCCACATCATCTTCACCAGCGACTGCTACCGGCAGACGCGGGACTTCGCCACGAATACGCTTTCCAGGTTCGGCATCGAGGTTTCCATGGTCGATCCGACCGCGGAGGCCATCGAGAAGGCGATCCGGCCGAACACCCACATCATCTTCACCGAGTCGCCCACGAACCCTTACCTGCGCGTGCTGGACCTCCCCGCCATCGTGACGGTCGCCAGGAGGCACAAGGCGATGACCATCATCGACGCCACGCTCGCCACGCCGTACAACGTCAAGCCGCTGGAGGCCGGCATCGACATCGTCATCCATTCCGCCACGAAATATTTCGGCGGCCATAACGACCTCCTGGCCGGCGTCACGCTCGGCAGGCGCGACCTGCTGGACGACCTGTACCGCATGCAGCGGATGATCGGCGCCATGCCCGGCCCCTTCACCTGTTTTCTGCTCGAACGGGGGCTCAAGACGTTCGGGCTGCGCATGGAGCAGCACAACCGCGCCGGGATGGCCGTCGCGCGCATGCTGGAGTCCCATCCGAAAGTCGAAAAAGTCTGGTATCCGGGCCTCGCCTCGCATCCGGATCACGCCATCGCCAGGAAACAGATGAAGGGCTTCGGGAGCCTGATCTCGTTCCTGATCCGGGGCGGCGACGCGGAAACGAGAAGGTTCATCGATTCATTGGAACTTTTCCTGATCACGCCGAGCCTCGGCGGCAGCGAAAGCCTGGTGACGCAGATGTCGATGATGTCGTTCTTCGATTACCCCGAGGAGTACCGCCTGAACATCGGCATCGTGGACAACCTCGTCCGGGTCGCGCTCGGCCTGGAGGATGTGGAGGACCTGCTTTCCGCCCTGGAACAGGCGCTCGGCAGGATTTGACCCGCCGAGCGCCCCGGATCCGCGGCGGCTCAGCGGTCGACGAGGACCTTGAATCCGCCGTAGGCCATGCGCTTGAAGTCGAAAGGCATCGACTTCGGGTCCATATTCGCGATGCGCTTGTCCTTCATCACCTTCGCGTTGACGCGATCCCGTTGCGTGCGCGAGGCGAACACGATCCACGAGAAAAGCACGGTTTCGCCGGGCTTGACCCGGACCTGGCGCGGGAACGGCATCCCCATCTTCACGTCCAGGTCGTCTCCGACGCATTCCCGGAATTCGAGGGCGCCGTACTCCCGCCAGATCTTCCCCGCCTTCCGGGCGAGGCGGCGGTAGGCCGGAAGGTTCTTCTTCGGCACCGGCAAGACATATCCGTCGACGTACTTGGCCATAGGAGTCCTCCTTCGCTTTTATACGAATAGGTTCGCACGAGCCCGCGCCGGATCGACGCCTCCGATCGCTTTTTTTCCCCGCGGCGGATATACTGGCCGCAAACACGAGGGCCGATCCGAATGGGCATCCCGGTCCGCATCGGAATCCCGAGGGCGCTTTTCTATTACAGCTATTACCCGTTCTGGGAGACGTTCTTCACGGAACTCGATGCGAAGGTCGTCGCCAGCGGCCGGACGAACGGAAAGATCCTGCAGGACGGCCTGAACAGCAGCAGCAACGAGTTGTGCCTCCCCATCAAGGTGCTGCACGGCCACATCATCGATCTCAAGGACCGGTGCGAGTTCGTATTCCTTCCCTACATCATTTCCACCCAGAAAGGGTCTTACTACTGCCCGAAGCTCATCGCCACGCCGGACATCGCGAAGGCGGTCGTCCCCGGTTTGTCCCTCCTTTCGGTCGACGTGGACATCGAGAACTTCTACCGCTCCCTCTATTCATCCCTCAAGGAGATCGCGTCGAAACTCCGCACGAACCCGGTGAGGATCTATGCGGCCTACCGGATGGCGATGGAGCGGCAGCGGATTTTCGAAGGGTACGTCCATGGGGGAGCCCTGTTCGAAGACGCCCTTTCCATGACACGGGGGAAAAGGAAGCCGGAAAGCGCCGCGAGCTGCCCGCCGGCGAGGGACGGGCCCGTCATCGCCGTCATCGGGCACACCTACCTGTTCAACGACGCGTACATCAGCTTCGACCTGATCGGGAAATTGCGGAAGCGGGGGGCGCGCGTCGTCACGTCCGACGCGTTGAGCGCCGGCCTGATCGACAAGACCCTTTCCGCGCCCGAAAGCAGGACGCACTGGAGCCTCGGCAACAGGGTCATCGGCGCCGCGGTCCATTTTTCCCGGAGGAAGGACGTGGACGGGATCATCTACATCACCCCGTTCGGTTGCGCCTCGGACTCCTTGATCAAGGAGTACATCGACGCAAACCCCGGGCGCGGGAAGCCCATGCTGGTCCTGACGGTGGACGAGCATTCCGGCGACGCCGGGGTCGTGACGAGGATCGAGGCGTTTCTCGAAATGATCGCGCGGCCGGCGGCCCGGGCGGGATGACGCAGGCATGAAAACGCGGTACGCCTTTTACCAGGTGGGAACGTCCGCCATAGCGACCAACGCATTCGCGAGAAGGATCGGGATCGATGCGGTCACGCTCCCCTCGCCGAACCTGGAAACCATCACGAAAGGCGTTTCCCTCGCCCCCGAGTTCTCCTGTTTTCCTTTCAAGGTGCTCCTCGGCCTCCTGATGCAGGGCATCGACCGGGGCGCCAACGTCTTCGTCGTGCCCGTTTCCCGTTCGGTATCCTCCTGCCAGCTCGCCGACTTCGGCATGGCCCAGAAGTACATCCTCCTGAGGACCGGGCGCGATTTCGACATCATCCTCCTTGACACCATCCGGCCGGACCGGGTGGTGGAGAGCTTCCGGAAATACAGGAAGGGCATCACCCTGATCCATGTCACCGAAGGGCTGGTCATCGCCGCGCAAAAGCTTCTCCTCCTCGAGGGCGTGGAGGATCGCTACCGCGACATCTACCTCTCCGCCAGGAAGCGGAAGGCCGAGGACTTCCGGCGGAGATGGACGTCGGCGATCGACGGAACAGACTCCATCCTCGATCTCCATTCCCTCGGACGTCGCATGGAAGAGGAGTGCAAAGGTTATCCGAAGGCCGATGCCGGGAGCCTGCTCCGGATCGCGGTCATCGGCGACATCTACTCCATCAACGAGAAGCTCATCAACAACAACGTCTTCGAGCGTCTATGCGACCTGAACGTCTATTCGGAGAACGGCATCCAGCTGAGGATGCTGTTCGATACGGGGATCCGCGCGGCGCCGGAGGAGCTGGCGCTGTCCTGCAAGGCGAGGGAATACCTGCGGCACGACATCGGCGGATTCGCCCTGGAAACGGTGAAAAGCGCCATCCGGTACGCCGAGAAGGGGTATGACGGGCTGCTGCACATCTACCCGTTCAGTTGCATGCCGGAGGTCGTCGTACGGAACATCCTGCCCAAGATCGGCGCGGACTACGGCATCCCCATCCTCAATCTTCCGATCGACGAGCAGACCGGCGACGCCGGATTCACCACGCGGGTGGAGGCCTTCGTCGATCTCATCGGCTTCCGGAGGGCCGGAAGGACGTGAAGTGCCACCTGGGGATCGACGTCGGCTCGGTGAGCACCAACATCGTCGTAATCGACGAGGCCATCCGGGTCGTCGAGTCGCTCTACCTCCGGACCCACGGAGATCCGCTGGGCTCCGTCCGGCAAGGTCTCGAGCGGACGGCGGGAGCTCTGCCGCCCGGGAACGGCGTCTCCTCCGCCGGGGTGACGGGAAGCGCGAGGCACCTCATCGGCGCAATGATAGACGCGGACGTGGTGAAGAACGAGATCACCGCCCACGCGGTCGCCGCCGCCCATTTCCATCCGGACGTCCGGACGATCATGGAGATCGGCGGGCAGGATTCGAAGATCATCCTCCTCAAGGGCGGCATCGTCACGGATTTCGCGATGAACAACGTCTGCGCGGCGGGCACGGGGAGCTTTCTCGACCAGCAGGCCACACGGCTCGGCATCCCCATCGAAGAGTTCGGCCGGAGGGCCCTGGATTCGAAGTCGGAGGTGCGGATCGCCGGGAGGTGCACCGTGTTCGCGGAATCCGACATGGTCCACAAGCAGCAGCTCGGCTGCGCCACGGACGACATCCTCCGGGGGCTCTGCGACGCACTCGTCCGGAACTACTTCAGCTCGGTGGGCAAGGGCAAGGACATCCGGGAGCCTATCGTGTTCCAGGGCGGCGTCGCCGCGAACGCCGGCATCCGGAAGGCGTTTTCGGACTATCTCGGCAGGGAGATCGTCATCCCGGGGCATTTCGACGTCATGGGCGCCATCGGAGCGGCGATCCTGGCGAAGGAACATATCGGGAGGACGAACGGGACGACCCGGTTCAAGGGATTCGGCATCGCGCGGTGCGACTTCAAGACCACGAGCCTCGTGTGCCGGGATTGTCCCAACGCCTGCGAAGTCGTCGCCTTCCGGCAGGACGGCCGGGTCATCGCGATGTTCGGCGACCGGTGCGGGAAGTACAACCATCCGGAAAGGTAGCGGGAGGCGACTATTCTCCCAGGACGGAGGCGGTTTCCTTGTGCCATCGGCTCAGGGTGATCGACTGGGTCGCCGCGGCGAGGCCGAAGGAGAAGACGCTGAATACCAGCGGCACTCCCTTGGTGCCGAGGAGGTCGGAGACGGACTTGACCGCCCCCACCGCGATGACCAGGATGGCCACGTTGCGGATCTCCCGGTTGCGGGTGCGGAAGGCGTAGAGGCCGAGTCCCAGGGCGGCCAGATTGATGATGATCGACTGGGCGCATTGGAAGGTTTCCGGCCCATCGGGCCCGCCGGCGAGGAAACGCCAAGCGATTCCCCGAAGGAGGAAGAAGGA
>JAJZRM010000185.1 GCA_021802685.1 Deltaproteobacteria bacterium
TGAAGCAGTGGGGGCATTGCGTGATCACCTTCTTCACGTCGTAGTTCCGGAACGCCTCCTTCACCATCTCGACCATCCCCAGTTGGAACAGCCCTTCCTCGCCCATCCGGCGGGCGGCTTCGCCGCAGCACATCTCCTCGAGGCCGAGGATGGCGTAGTCCACCCCGGCGCGGTCGAGGAGCGAGACGAGGGAACGGGTCACCTTCTGGTTCCTCGGGTCGTACGCGCCGGCGCACCCGACCCAGTACAGGTACTCGAACCGCTTCTTTTCCGCGGCGACGGGAACGTTCAACCCGGCGGCCCAGGCGGTCCGGTCGTCCTGCGGGAGGCCCCACGGATTTCCGGTGTCGCCCATCTTCCGCAACGCCGTCCGCACCGTGTCGGGAACCTTGGAAGAGGCGACATAGCCGCGGCGGACGTCGACGATCATGTCGATGTGCTCGATCAGGACAGGGCACGCCTGCATGCAGGCGCGGCAGGTGGTGCACGCCCAGATCTCGTCCGGGGTGAGGACCTCGTGGACGAAGTCCGGGACGGCCCGGGTTCCCGTGGACTTGTCGACCGCGAAGGCGGACGGCGCGAGGCTGGAGTCGAGATCCGCGCTCAGCTGCTCTTTCGTCTTGAGGACCACATCCCTCGGGGAGAGGGGCATCTCCGCGGCAAAGGCGGGGCATTCGTCCTGGCACCTGCCGCACTTGGTGCAGCCGTCCGCCGACAGGAGCTGCTTCCAGGAAAAATCATCCACCGCGGCCACGCCGGGTTTCTCCTCCTCCTCGATGTTCGGGACCGGCTGAAGCGCTCCCTTCGGCCGGGAGGTGCGAAGGAAGATGCTCGCCGTCCCCGTGCCCATGTGGACCATCTTCGTGAAGGGGACGGACGCCAGGAAACCGAAGGCGATCAGCAGGTGGATCCACCACAATCCCCGGTGGATGGAGAGGATTTCCGGGAGCGGCATCCCGCCGAACAGCGGCGCCGCGAGGGCGTTGCTGATGTAGGAGACGGGGGCGATCGACGGGTTCGTGGCCGCGATGCGCGCCGTCTCGATCAGGAAGCCCGTGGCGGCGATCGCGAGGATCAGGAGGAGCTGCAGCGTGTCGTCGTTGTCCCGCGTGAGCCCCTCGGGGCGGAAGACCAGGCGGCGCAGGAGGGCGAAGGCGGCGGCCGCCGCCAGCAGCGCTCCGAACGTTTCGGCGAACAGTTTGAAGACGATGTAGAAATTCCCGTCGAGGATCATCACGCCGAGGTCGTATTCCACCGCGACGAGGCAGGTGACGACGAACAGGACGATGAACGAGGAGAAGATGCCGAGGTGGATCATCCCGCCGAACTTCTTGTGCAGGACGCGTTCCTGGAACAGCGCGAGCCGGAAGACGTCGAGGAGGCGGCCCCTGAGGCCGTCGAACCGGTTCTCCCGTTCCGCGCGCCCCCGGCGGTATGCCCGGACGCGCTCCCACACTCCCCAGCAGACGATGAACAGGACCAACGCGAACAGGGCGTACATGATGACGGCCGCGAGGTGCGGCAGGTTCCACATGATTTGCCGTCCGATCGTTTTCACCGCGGGGGCCTCCTTGCGGGATGGGTCGCCAGACCAATCTTAACGCAAACCGCCTTCGTATTATTGGATATACTTGTGGCAGGCGCGGCAAGGAATCCATCCCCGGCGAAAGGATCGAACATGCCCCAGGTTTCGGTGAGGGAGGAGGTCGTCTGGTTCCAGGACAGCCTGAAGGCGAGTCCCCATGCGGTCCTGTTCCTCCACGGGGCGGGCGGTTCCCACCACACCTTCCGCGACCAGTGGGCCCGCTTGAAGGGGACGGTCCGCCTCCTCATTCCCGATCTCCCGGGGCACGCCGCGAGCGGCGGGGCTCCCTTCGAGACGATCGCCGCTTCCGCCCAGTGGGTGGGCGATTTCGTGAAGGCGATGGGGTTGCCGAAGTTCCTTCTCGTCGGACACTCGATGGGAGGGGCGATCGCCCTCCAGGCCGCCCTGAACGGGCTGCGCGGCATCGAGGCCCTCGTCCTCATCGGAACCGGCGCGCGCCTCAAGATCAGCCCCGGGATCATCGAGGGGATCGGCGGGCGGTACCGGGAGTACGCTCCCGAACTCGTGGAGCGGATGATGTCCTCCGCGTCGTCTTCCGACCTGCGGGACGACGTCCTGCAGGACGTCCTCTCCACCCGCCCCGAAACCTACCTCGCCGATTTCCGGGCGTGCAACGGCTTCGACGTGATGGACCGGCTCGGGGAGATCCGTGTCCCCACCCTGGTGGTCAACGGGGACGACGACCGTCTGACCCCTCTGAAATACGGCGAGTACCTCGCCACGAACATCCCCGGGGCGGTGCTGAAGATCCTGCACGGCGCGGGCCACCTGGCGATGCTCGAGCGGCCCATCGAGGTGAACGCGGTCATCGCGTCCTTCATCCACTCGCTCGCGGGGTAGCCCGTGCTAAACTGACTCAATGGAATCCGCGGCGTTGGCCGACCTCGGCGAGCTCCTGGGGGACCGCCTCCAGACCTCCCTGGAAACCCGAACCTGTTACTCCTTCGACGCCACCCGGAAGAAATTCCTTCCCGACGCGGTGGCGTTTCCCGTGGACGCGGAAGAAGTTCAACGGATCGTCCAGCTGGCGAACCGGCACCGTTTCCCCGTCGTTCCCCGCGGGGCGGGATCCGGGTTTTCCGGCGGCTCGCTGCCGGTGCGCGGAGGCGTCGTCCTTTCCACCGAGCGGATGGACCGGATCCTCGCGATCGACGGGGAGAACCTGTACGCCGTCGTCGAACCGGGGGTCGTCACCGAGACGCTGAAGGAGGAGGTCCGCAAGATCGGGCTCTTCTACCCGCCGGACCCCGCCTCGCTGAAATTCAGCACCCTGGGCGGCAACATCGCGGAGTGCGCCGGGGGGATGTGCGCGGTGAAGTACGGCGTGACGCGGGACTACGTCCTCGCCCTCGAGGCGGTCCTTGGGACGGGGGAACTCGTCCGCACGGGCGTCGCCACGATGAAGGGCGTGGTGGGGTACGACCTGACGAGGATGCTGGTGGGCTCGGAGGGGACCCTGGGGGTCATCACGCGGGCGACGCTGCGCCTCGTGCCGCACCCGGAATCGTTCACGACGCTCCTGGCCCTGTTCTCCGGGAACCGGCAGGCCGCCGAGGCGGTCAACGCGATCGTCGCCGCGCGGGTCACCCCTTCCGCGATGGAGCTGATGGACCGCACCGCCATCGATTGCGTCCGGTCGATGATCCCCGTCGAACTGCCGGAAGGGACTCGCAGCGCGCTGCTGATCGAGGTCGACGGGGCGGAAGCCGCCGTGGGGCGGGAGGCGGACCTTCTCGCGGAAGCGTGCCGGTCCCGCGGGGCCCTCGAAGTCCGCCGGGCGTCCGACGAGCGGGGGCGGGACGAGCTGTGGAAGCTGCGCCGGTCGATCTCGCCGGCGCTGCGGCGCGTGGCCCCGGTCAAGATGAACGAGGACATCGTCGTGCCGCGCAGCCGCCTGGCCGACATGTTCGACTTCCTCTCCGGCCTCGCCGCCCGGAAAAAGGTGACGATCGTCAATTTCGGGCACGCGGGCGACGGGAACATCCACGTGAACATCATGATCCCGGGGACCGACGCGGACGAGTACCGGCGGGCCGAGGAGGCGGTCGAGGAGGTGTTCCGCGCGGCCGTGGAGATGGGCGGGACGATCTCCGGCGAGCACGGGGTCGGGATCGTGAAGGCGCCGTTCATGGAAATGGAAGTCGGCCCGATGGGCGTGTCCGTCATGAAACGGCTGAAGGAATGCTTCGACCCGAACGGGATCCTCAATCCCGGAAAGATCTTCCCGGAAGAGTCGGCGGTCAGGCGGTGAAGGACGACGAACTCCGCGAAATGGCCGGCCTGTGCGTGAAGTGCGGGACGTGCCGCACCGTCTGCACCCTCTACCCGCAGCGGAAGGCCGAGGTCGCGGTGGCCCGGGGGAAGGTGGCCATCATCGAGGGCGCCCTGTCCGGCGAGAACACGGACATGGAATCGGTGCAGGAAGCCCTGTCCGACTGCCTCCTCTGCGGGAGGTGCGAGCGGGCGTGCCCCAACCAGGTCCTCTTCGAGGAGATCGTCATGAAGGGGCGGGCCGACCTGGCGGAGGAGGTCGGGATCCCGGCGTGGAAGAGGATCCTCTTCGGCAAGGTGATGCCGTCGGACCCGGCGATGCGGGTCCTGCGGAAGGCCGGGGCGGCCGCGGAACGCGTCCTGCTGAAAAAGGTCCCCACGGGGAGCGGGCTCCACTACCGGTTCCCCGAAGGATTCGGCGGGGGGGGGAGAACGGTTCCCCGGCTCCCGGCGAAGGGTTTCATCGAGTCCCTGGGGAAGGACGAGGCGGTTTCCGGCGACGTGATGCTTTTCGTCGGGTGCGTGTTCGACCACCTGTACCCCGGCGTGGGCCGCGCCGCCTACGAGACCATGACGGCCTCGGGATCGCCCGTCGCGGTGTTCCGTGACGCGGCGTGCTGCGGGCTTCCCGCGATGGTGTCCGGCGACCGGCGGTCCGCCATGGAGAACGTCGAATCGAACCTTCGGCGCCTGCGGGAGGCGGCCCCGAGGGAGATCGTCTTCCCGTGCGGGTCGTGCCTCCTCATGTTCAAGAGGAACGTGTTGTCCCTGGTCAAGGAGGGCAGCCCTCTTCGCGGGGACGCGGTCTTCGTCGCCGAACGGTCGACGGACTACGCGAGCTTCCTCCTCTCTTCGGGGGTCCTCGACCGGCTGCCCGACCCTCCCGCGGGGGAGCGGGCCGGCGAGATCGGTTACCACGATCCGTGCCACCTGTCGGGGACGCTCGGGAAGGGACCGCAGGCGAGGGAGGTGCTTTCCCGGACCGTGGGCTCCGCCTTCGCGGAGATGGCGGGGGCGGACCTTTGCTGCGGATACGGCGGGACCTTCAACGTGCGGGACTACCCCACTTCGGCGCGGATCGGGGAGAACAAGGTCTCCGCCGCGGCCCGGGGGGGAACGAAGGTCATCTCCACCGCGTGCTCCGGCTGCGTGCTCCAGATGCGGGACATGGCCGCCCGCACGGATCCGTCCATCCGGGTCGTCCACATCGCGGAACTCGTCCGGCAGGCGCTCTCGGGCGCGGGGAAAAGTTCTCCCGAACGTTGACACACCGTTCCACCCGATGTTATGTAACACTGTTATAAAAACGACCCCCGGGTTGCAGGAGGAGGGTATGCCGCTCCAGGAAAAGTTCGAGGAGTTGCGCCGGAGAAACGCCCTCGCCATGGAGGGGGGCGGCAAGAAGCGGATCGAGACCCAGCACGCCCAGGGGAAGCTGACGGCGCGGGAACGGATCGCGCTCCTCCTCGATCCGGACACGTTCGTCGAGCTGGACCGGTTCGTCCAGCACCGGTGCGCCGACTTCGAGATGGAGAAGTACCTCGGCGACGGCGTGGTCACGGGGTACGGGCAGGTCAACGGCCGCCTGGTCTACGTCTTCGCCCAGGACTTCACCGTCTTCGGAGGCTCCCTCTCCGAAGCGTACGCCGGGAAGATCTGCAAGATCATGGACCACGCCTCGCGCAACGGGGCGCCGGTCGTGGGATTGAACGATTCCGGGGGGGCGCGCATCCAGGAGGGGGTCCAGAGCCTGGCCGGCTACGCCGACATCTTCCTCCGGAACACCCTGTACTCCGGCGTGGTCCCGCAGATCTCCGCCATCATGGGGCCGTGCGCGGGCGGCGCCGTCTACTCCCCGGCGATCACCGACTTCATCCTGATGGTCAAGGAAACCTCCTACATGTTCGTGACCGGCCCCGACGTCATCAAGACGGTCACCCACGAGGAGGTCACCAAGGAAAACCTCGGCGGCGCGATGTCCCACAACGAGCGCAGCGGCGTGGCGCACTTCGCCGCGGCGGACGAGCGGGAGTGCCTCTACCTGATCCGGGAACTTCTCTCCTTCGTCCCGCAGAACAACATGGAGGACCCGCCCTCCGTCGTCCCGAAGGATCCCCCCGACCGGACGGACGAGAGCCTGAACAGCGTGGTCCCCGACATCCCCACGAAGCCGTACGACATGCGGGACGTCATCAAGAAGGTGGTGGACGACGGGGAGTTCCTCGAGGTCCAGGAACATTACGCGAGAAACATCGTCATCGGGTTCGCGCGGATGAACGGGCGGTCCGTCGGCGTCACGGCGAACCAACCGGCGATCCTGGCCGGCTGCCTCGACATCAACTCCCGCACCGTG
>JAJZRM010000186.1 GCA_021802685.1 Deltaproteobacteria bacterium
ACCCTCTATCATGGTTACCCGTACATGATGGACCTCGGTTATGCGGACGGCAACGGCGACGGTCTGAATGATCATTTCCGGGACGCGAACGGGGACGGTATCAACGATCTCACCGGGAGACCTTACGGACATGGATTCGGTTTTGCCGATGCTGACCACGACGGGATAAACGACTTCTTCGTCGATGCGGACGGGGACGGTATCTGCGACCTGACCGGAATGCCTTACAGCCATCCATTCGGCTACCGCGATGACAACCGCGACGGGATCAACGACTTATTCGTCGATGCGGACGGGGACGGGGTCAACGACCTCACGGGGAGACACTATGTCGGGATGCCCGGGTGGGTCGACCAGGACGGCGACGGGCTGAACGACTTCTTCCACGATGCGGACGGGAACGGGATCAACGACCTCACGGGGAGGCCCTACGGGCACGGGTTCGGATGGCACGACGCCGATCGGGACGGCCGCAACGACCGGTACCGGGACGCGGACGGCGACGGGGTCATCGACGGGCCCACGGGACCGTACGCGCAGATGCATTATGGGTATGGGTTCCCGATGCCCCACACGGATGAGAACGGCGACGGCATCGACGATACAACCGGCGAATCCTTCCATCATGGTCTCGGCTGGGTGGATGCGAACGGCGACGGCATCAACGACGTCTTCCGGGATGCGGACGGCGACGGGATCAACGACGTGACGGGGCACGGATACGTCTCGGGCTACGGGCACGGAGACGGCGAGCACTCCCACGATCCGGTCGACTGGCCCATGGAGCCCCCGCACATGGATGGCGGGGGAATGATGTAGCGGAATCGCACGATAACCAGGGAAACCGGGGGGCGGATTCGGTTCCGCCTCCCGGTTTTTTTCGTGGAAGACGTTACCGGAAAATCCCTTCTCGACGCGGCTTCAGATCCTGGAGGCGCTGCGCAAGGGGACCCGGTGCGTGACGGACACGGAGGACATCCTCCCCGCGACCCAGGTCAACATCTCGCAGCACCGGCTTCGGGCCGGGACCGTCGCTCACGTTATCGGCCCCTGGGGGATCTCCTACGGTGAGAAGAAAGGGGGGCAGGGAACGAAGCGATAGGGCCCTCGCGGAAGGGAGGGCGCGATGCTCGTCGGGGAAGCGATCAGGGCAGAGCGGACACCCGGCGCTGAAAATTTCAACCTTGCGTTTGGCCGTCATGGCATTTACCTCCTTTTTCCCCCTCGGGGAAATGCCTATTCGTCACCTCGTCCATGAAAAGCGGCCACCAGCCACTCCACGGGAGGCATGCCGGTTGTTTTTCCTTCGACGATATAGGTGCGGCATCCGTAGAACGGCGAGTCGTTCTCCCTGCCCGGCTCGATGTCCACACCGTCCACCCGCACCGATGGGGATCCCAGGAATCGGAGGGAATCGGCGGTCTTTTCGTCCGCCACCTCGACCGCCCGGATTTCCGCCTGGATCTTTTCCCGCTCCAGGATGCGTCGTACCATTTCCATCACGGGAGCGAAGTTGGGGCAGCCCTCGAAATACAGTACCTCCACCTTCATCGCTGTACTCCTCCGGCGAAGGCATAGGGAATCACGTAGGGAATGGCCAGGAGTCCGAGGACAAGAGCCGTGACGATCCAGAGGAGGGCCTTGTATCTTCGCCCCGCGTCCGGCGGGCACGTTGTCCCCGGAGCGCACACCTCCTCTTTCGGTTTCCGGTACGCCAGGACGAACGCCGACCCGAGAAAGGCCAGCGTCGCGGCCATCCAGACCGGACGGTACCTCTCCATCGCCGTCAGGTTCCCGATCCATGCTCCTCCGATCCCCAGGGCCGATAGAAGGAGGGGCCCCACGCAGCACGCGGACGCCCCGGCGGCCGCGGCGACGGCTCCGGCCATGCTCCATTTCGGACTCCCGCCGGTTCGGCTCGGCCCGGTCACTGCCATCGTTTGCCTCCTCCTTTTCTCCCTGTTTCGGGTGCTTCCGATGCGGGTGTTCGCCCCGGTTCTCCGAGGGCCTCGAGGATCGGACATTCGCCGGTCGGTCCTTTCCCCCGGCAGGCCGCCGTCAATTTCGCGAGAGCATCCTTCATCTCCCGCAAGGCATGGATCCTTTTCTCGATGTCGGAGATCTTCTCCTCCGCGCGTTTCTTCACCTCCCCGCACGAGGTTACGGAATCGACCCGGAGCGAAAGGAGTTCCTTGATTTCCTTCAGCGAAAACCCGAGCGCCTTCGACCGCTGGATGAAACGAACCCTGCGAATGGACTCGGGTGGGTACGTGCGAAAACCCGAATCCGGCCGGGAAGGCTGCGCGATCAACCCTTCCCTCTCGTAAAACCGGAGCGTCTCGATGCCGATCCCGCACTGTTTGGCAACCTGCCCGATCGTCAACGCCATCGGAAGTCCTCCACCGGGTATCTGAGGGTATGATGCACCCCGTACCGCACTACGGTGTCAAGGGAGATCAGCGATTTCGGAGCGGGAGACGCGGAGGGCGATGCACCGGCGGTATTATCGCCAGTAAGGACTCCCGGCCGCTGCCGCCCCGTCCGAATCCTGTCCCTTCGGGAACTCCGCCCCGGGCGGCAGCAGGATCACGGGATCCTTCACGTCGAGAAAGTTGTCATAAGGAGTGGCATCCAGCCACAGAAAGACTTCTCCCCGGATCCTGTACTTCCCTGGGGTAAGTTCCTGGGTATCCCAGAAGTAGGTTTGGCGGTATTCGTCCCCCAGGGAGGCGCCGTATTCGTAGACGAACGGGCTGCTCGCCACTACTTTCCCGTTCGCCCGGATCTCCGACTCGGTGGTCGCCTGGTACCGATTGCTTATGTCCCCCCAGTATACCCAGCGCATATCGATCCGGATGACATCCCCGACGTGCGCACGGACGGGGGAGACCTTTACGCCGGTGACGATGATGTCGACGTTGGCGCCATCTCCCACTCCCCCCATCCCGGAACCGAGGGTCCTTTCCGTTCCGCCGGACAGGAAGATTGCAAGGATCACCGCCAATGCGGCCCCGATCGGTCGAAACGATGCTTCCATACTCCTTCCTCCCGTTACATTTTAGATGGCGCTCCGACCCGGGAAATTCATCTCTCCCATCTCCTGTAAGGATCTTCCCCGTGGGTCCATCCGATGTTTTAACCGGAAGGAGGCTTCGGGCCGGTCCTCGCGGCGGGGAACGGCTCGGGGGAGGAAATGCCCAGGTCGAAGAAATCCTCCTCGCGGTACCGCATCCGGTCTTCCTCCAGGAGATCCTTCAACGGCTCCGCGCACCGGTCTCTCCCGAGTCGCGTAAACGTTTCTCCCGCGCTTTCCCCGTCTTGCCCTTCCTCGTCGAGAAGGACCAGCAGGCGCTCCACCGCTTGCGGAACCCGACGGGCCGCGATCCGCCCGATGGGCGTCCCGAAGGAAACCGCCCCGTCCCTTCGGCCGCCGCCCAGGTGGAGCATGTAATGCGGAGCCAGGCGTCCGTCCATGTTTCTCGCGGCCCCCACCAGGCCGATGTCCTTCACGAGGTGATGGCCGCACCCGTTGGGGCAGCCGGAGATTCCGATGGAGACGCTACCGCGCCGGTGCGCGGTCCGATCCGAAGAGAGGATCTCTTCCTCCAGCAGGGCGGCGAGGCCCCGGACGCGGGTGATCCCCACGGTGCAGGTGTCCGTACCCGCGCACCGCACGAGCGACACCGCCTGCCCGGAACGGAAGCCCCGGTCCCGCAGGAACCTCGCCGTCCATTCCCCCTTCGCCAT
This sequence comes from Deltaproteobacteria bacterium, assembly GCA_021802685.1. Classification (GTDB taxonomy): domain Bacteria; phylum Desulfobacterota; class Deferrimicrobia; order Deferrimicrobiales; family Deferrimicrobiaceae; genus UBA2219. The sequence continues at coordinate 3,748 of JAJZRM010000186.1, forward strand.
CGGCACATCGGCCAGGACGATCCCCTGCGCGGGAGTGAGGCGCACTTCCGCACCGCTCTCTTCCGCCGCCTCCGCCAGCGCGCGCAATTGCATCGAAGAAAGATCCCCGAGGGGGACGCGGGCGGGTAACGCCACGAGCCCTTCCTGCCGCTGACGCAGCGCGCTCGGCCACCCCGGAAGACTTGCCGGCTCCAAAGGCGGTCCCCCCGCGGAAACACGCGGTTCCGAAAGATCCGGCAGGCGTCCCGCTTCGGCAGCCTCTATCGTCTCCCGCTCGGCCAGTACCCGCTGCCGGAACGCTTCGGCTCCCATCGACTGCGCGATGAATTTGAGCCGCGCGCGTCCGCGGTTCTCCCGGTTCCCCATCCGGTCGAAAACGGAGAGCAGCGCCGTTACGGTCGGCCACAACCGGGATGCCGGCGTGAACGGTTCCAGCGTCAACCCCGGATGCGGCAGCGCTCCGAGACCGCCGGCCGCAAGGACCCGGAACCCCGGGACTCCCTCCGGTGAGACGACGGCCCGAACCCCCGCGTCCTGGTACGGCAGACCCGCATGGTCGCCGCTCCTGCACCCCTCGAAGCCGGTCTTGAACTTCCGGGGGAGCCGTTGCCAGAGGGGATGCCGAAGCAGGTACGACCCGATCGCCCTGGCGTACGGCGTGACGTCGAAGACCTCGCCGGGGGAGAGCCCCGCGAAGGGGCAGAGCACGACGTTGCGGACCGTGTCGCCGCACGCCTCCCGCGTGGTGAGTCCCGCCGCCCATAACGACCGGAGCGCGTCGGGAAGCTGCCGCATCCCGATCCCGTAGATATGAACGTCCTGCCGTGTGGTCAGGTGGACGCCTCCCCCGGAGGAGAACCGGTCGGCCGTCCCGGCAAGGGCCCGCAGCTGCGGCGGCGATATGCGTCCGAGGGGGATCCGGACGCGGACCAGGTACCGGTCCGCTCCTCCCCGGATGGGGTAGATCCCCATGACGACCCGTCTCCGGCGGAACTCCTCGGGACGGATCGCCCCCGAAAGGAACGACTCCACCGCCTCCGCGATCCCGTCGATTTCGGACCGGACGATCGCGTCCTGCGGCTCCCCGGGGTTTTTCATATGACGGGGAATTCCTCCCCGGTTGCGGCGGCGGGATGTTCGCCTTCCCGGGACAGGACCACGCGTGCTCCTTCCGGGCCCCGGCGGAACGTCATGCCGAGTTCGTACCCGAACGCCAGCCGGGAGATCCGTTCCAATTGGTCCGCCGTGCGAAGCCTGATCGCCACCTTCTCGCCCTCGCCGAGGCGCGCGACGAATCCCGGCGAGACTTCGAACTCCACCGGGCCGCTCTCCCGCGAGAGGTCTATGAAGTTCCCGTCCGGCTCGGTCATCATCCGGGCATGGAGCCGCACCACGCGGGTCCGGCCGCCGAACCCGTCCGACAGAACCTTCCGGACGATCCCTCCTCCGGCCACGAATTCGCCGTCCGCCACGACGAACCGCCCCATCCGCGGGTTCTCCTCGAAAGGATCCGCCGCGACCGGATGTTGAAGGGAGAACGTGACGTTGGCCGTCTCGAGGTTCTCGACGCGCCCGGAGTGGCGTTCGATGACCTCCAGCGATGAGGAATCGATCCGCTCCGTGATCGCGGAGACGACGACGTCGACCTCGGCGGTGGCCAGTTTCAGGACGTACCGGCCGGAAAGACGCAGCGGGGAGTTCCCCAGCCAGAAAAGGCTCGCCTCGATCTCCCGCGCCGAGGGGGGCGCATCCTCCGCTTCCGACAGGACCTCCCCGCGCTCCACGAACAGTTCCTCGGTGAAGGTGATTCCGACGCACTCTCCCGCGGAGGCCTCCCGGAGGGCCGGTTCCTTCCACTTTTCCACCGAACGGACGACGGCCTTCTTTCCGGAAGGGGAGAACACGAGCCGGTCTCCGGTCCGGACGGCCCCGGACTCCACTCGCCCGGCGTAGATGCGCTTCCCGGTTTCCACGTAGACGTCCTGCACCGGAAGGCGCAACGGAAGCCCGGAGATCTCCCGGGCGGGGGAGAAGGAGTCGAGGGATGCCAGGAGGGCGGGGCCCTTGTACCAGGCCGTCCGTTCCGAAGAGGAAGCGACGTTGTCCCCTTCCCGGGCCGAGATGGGGATCACGTACGAGGGGACAAGGCCCACGGAGAGCAGGAACCCGCGAATTTCCTCTTCCACCTCCTCGAAGCGGTCCCTTCGGTACCCGACGAGGTCCATCTTGTTGACCGCCACCGCCACTTGCCGCAGCCCGAGGAGGGAGAGCATGTAGGCGTGCCGGCGTGTCTGCTCCCGGACCCCTTCCGCCCCGTCGACCAGGAGGATCGCCGCATCGGCCGCGGCGGCTCCCGTGATCATGTTCTTGAGGAATTCCTTGTGGCCCGGCGCGTCGATGATGATGTAGGGACGCAGGGAGGTCTTGAAGAAGGTCTGGGCCGTGTCGATGGTGATGTTGTGCTC
>JAJZRM010000187.1 GCA_021802685.1 Deltaproteobacteria bacterium
GTCGAATATGGGCATTACGACCTGCGACGAGTAGTTCCAGGCGCCCGACCCGGATCGGAAGAGGCCGGACAGTTCGCCGCTTGCGGTTCCGGCCGCGGCCGCCAGGGAGATGCGGGGAAAAAGCGCCGCCCGGGCGGCGCCGATATCGGCGTTGGCGGCCTTGAGCAGGTATTCCGCCTGCAGGATGTCGGGGCGGTTCAGAAGCACATCCGAGGACATGCCGGGGGAGACATCCATCAAGGGTCCGACGGCGTTCAAATCGGGGGGCAACATCCCGCCCGGCACCTTCGATCCCGCCAGCAGGTTCAAGGCGTTTTCGTCCTGCGCCGCCAGCCGGGTGTAGAGGGAGACATCCACCCGGGCCGCCTCCACCCTCGTCTGCGCCTGGCGAAGATCCAGCTCGGGGGCGAGTCCCACGTCATGACGCCGTCGAACCAGATCGTAGGCGGCGCGCTGGGTTTCCAGGGTGGCTTGGGCCAGGTGGAGATTTTCCCGGTCCGCGGCCAGGGCCATGTACGCCTCGGCGATCCCGGACACCAGGAGGATCTGCGCGCCGCGCCGCGCCTGCGCGGTGGCGAGGTACTCATCGAGCGCCCGGTCCTTCAGGTTGCGGATGCGGCCGAAGAGATCGATCTCCCAGGATGCGATCCCCAGGTTGACGCCGTACTGTTCGTACGTCGTGGCCGTCCCTCCGCTCGCCAGGTCGGCGGGAACGCGCTGTTTGCTCCCGTCCGCGGCCGCGTTGACCGTCGGTAAAAGTTCCGCCCGCCGGATGCCGTACAACGCGCGCGCCCTTTCGACGTTCAAGGCGGCGACCCGAAGGTCGCGGTTGTTCCGCAACGCCGTCGCGATGACCTCGCGAAGCCGTTCGCCGGCGAAAAATTCCCTCCAGCGCGTTTCGGCCGCCGGCGCGCCGGAGGAGACCCGCGCGTTATCGTATGCGGGACCGCTCGGCCATTCGGCGGGAACCGGCGTTCCGGGCCGGCTGTATTTCGGAGCCAGGGAGCAGCCGCCCAGGCAGAGGAACCCTCCCAGGGCGAAGCACAGGACCGTCTTCATCCTTTTCATGTCAGCTCGCCTCCGGGGTGTCGGTGGAAGCGGAAGATCGCCCGGGAGAGAGCCGGGGCCGGCCTTTCGCGAACAGCCGTGAGATCACGACGAAGAACAGCGGGATGAAGATCAGGTCGATGAACGTGGCCGAGAGCATCCCCCCGGTGACGGCGGTCCCGATGGCGTTCATGGCGCCGGCGCCGGCCCCGGTGGCAAGGGCCAACGGCAGCGTGCCGAAGAAAAACGCCAGCGACGTCATGATGACGGGGCGGAAACGTATTTTCACTGCGGCGAGCGTGGCCTCGGTCAGTTCCACGCCGTGCCGTAGCTGCTCCTTGATGAACTGGATGATCAGGATGGCGTTCTTCGTCGAAAGCCCCAGCGTCGTCAGGAACCCGATCTGGAAATAAACATCGTTGGGCAGCCCCCGCAAGGTGGTCGCCGCCACCGCCCCGAATACCCCCAGCGGCAACATCAGCAGGTTGACGAAGGGGATGGTCCAGCTTTCGTACAATGCCGCCACGCAAAGGAAGATCACCAGTATGGAAAAGGCGTAAAGAATCGGCCCCTGGGCCGTCGCCATCCGCTCCTGGTAGGAAAGTCCGGTCCAGTCGAAGCCGATTCCCCCTGGCAGCTTCGAGACGATCTCTTCCATGGCCCGCATCGCCTCTCCGGAACTCCTGCCCGGCGCCGCCTCGCCCCAGATGCTCATTGAGGGGAAACCGTTGAACCGTTCCAGCCGGGGGGAACCGGTCGTCCAGCGGGTCGAGGCGAACGAGGCGAACGGCACCATCTTCCCCGCCGTGCTCCGCACGTAGAGTTTTTCCAGGTCCTTCGGGAGCATGCGGTAAGGGGCGTCGGCCTGGAGGTAAACCCGCTTGACGCGCCCCGCCTGGATGAAGTCGTTGACGTAGGAACTGCCGAAGGCCGCCGCGATCGAGTTGTGGATGGAGGAGATCGGCAGCCCCAGGGTGCCCGCCTTTTCCCAGTCCACGTCGACCCGGAATTGGGGCACGTCCTCCATTCCGTTGGGCCGGACCTTCGTCAACCTCGGGTCCCGCGCCGCCATGCCGAGGAGCTGGTTGCGGGCGTTCATCAAGGCGGCGTGACCGAGACCTCCGCGGTCCATCAACTGGAAATCCACGCCCCGGGCGTTGCCCAGCTCGACGACCGCGGGAGGCGGAAAGGCGAAGACCATCGCCTTGCGGAAATCGGAAAACGCCGCCATGGCCCTTCCCGCGACGGCTTGCACCTTCAGGTCCGGACGCTCGCGCCGCTTCCAATCCTTCATCTTGGCGAACACCATGCCGTTGTTCTGCGCCCTCCCGGAAAAACCGATGCCGGAAATCGTCAAACAGGATTCGACCGCCTCTTTTTCGTTTTCCTGGAAATGGCGCTGGACTTCATCCGCGACCGCCTGCGTCTGGTCCAGCGTGCCGCCCGTCGGCATGAGGACCTGCGAGAGAAGGATCCCCTGGTCCTCATCGGGAAGATAGGCGGTGGGCAGCCGCAGGAACAGGAAGCCGATCGCGCCGACGAGCAGGACGTAAACCGCCAGGTAGCGAAGTTTCCTGGAGAGGGAGTGTCCGACCAGGTCCACGTAGAGGCCTCTGAGCCGGAAAAAGGCGCGGTCGAACCACAGGAAGAACGGGCGCAGGAAAAAGACGGCGCTTTCCGCCGACTCATGCCCCTTGGGCACCGGCTTGAGAAGCGATGCGCAAAGCACCGGCGTCAGGATCAACGCCACCAGCACCGACAGGAGCATGGAGGCGATGATGGTGACGGAAAACTGCCGGTAGATGACGCCGGTCGAGCCGCCGAAGAACGCCATCGGGCCGAAGACGGCCGAGAGCACCAGGCCGATGCCGATCAGGGCGCTGGTGATCTGGCCCATGGACTTGGCGGTGGCTTCCCGGGGAGGAAGCCCCTCCTCGCTCATGATCCGCTCCACGTTCTCCACCACCACGATGGCGTCGTCCACCAGCAGGCCGATGGCCAGGACCATGGCGAACATGGTCAGCATGTTGATGGAAAATCCGAACAGCCCCAGCACGGCGAAAGTGCCCAGGATGACGACCGGCACCGCGATGGTCGGGATCAAGGTGGCGCGGATGTTCCCCATGAACAGCCACATGACCAGGAAAACCAGGAGGATCGCCTCGAACAGGGTCTTGACCACCTCGTTGATGGCCACCCGGACGAAAGGCGTCGTGTCGTAGGGATAGACGACCTTCATCCCCGGCGGGAAGTAGCGGCTCATTTCCGCCATTTTCTTCTTGACGGCATCCGCGGTATTCAGCGCGTTGGCGCCGGGCGCCTGGCGGATGGCCATCGCGGCGGTCGGTTTGCCGTTGTAGAAGGCCTGGACGTCGTAGAACTCGGTCCCCAGCTCCGTCCGTCCCACGTCCCGGATCCGCACCACGGAGCCGTCCGGATTCGTGCGGACGGGAATGGCGGCGAACTCCTCCGGGGTCTTGAGCAGGTTCTGGACGATGATGGAGACGTTCAGGCGCTGGCCTTTCACCGCGGGCGTCCCGCCGAACTGCCCGGCGGAGACCTCCACGTTGTAGGCCTGCAGTGACTGCATCACGTCGCTCACGGTCAGGCGGTAATCGGTGAGCTTGTCGGGATCGAGCCAGACCCGCATCGAATACTGCGAGCCGAAATTCACGACCTCGCCGACTCCGGGCACGCGCGCCAGCACTTTTTCCAGGTTGGATTGGGAGTAGTCGCGAAGATCGTTCCCGTCCATGCTGCCGTCTTCGGAGATCAGGCCCACGATGATCAAATAGTTCCTCGTGGATTTGCTGACCATGACCCCGGTGCGCTGGACCACTTCCGGGAGGCTGGCCGTGGCCAGCTGGAGCTTGTTCTGCACCTTGGCCCAGGCCAGGTCCGGATCGGTTCCGGGCTTGAACGTCAGCTCGATGCGGGAGGCGCCGGCCGAATCGCTCGTGCCGGAGAGATACAGCATGTCGTCGAAGCCGGTCATCTTCTGCTCGATGATCTGCGTCACGCTGTCCTCGACGGTTTCCGCCGAGGCCCCGGGATAGAATGCGTCGATGGCGATGGAGGGCGGAGCGATAGGGGGATATTGCGATATGGGCAGATTGTAGATCGCGAGGCCCCCCGCCACCATCATGATGATGGCGATGACCCAGGCGAAGACCGGACGATCCAGGAAGAATTTCGACAACATCGCGCGCCTCCGTTAATTCGGTTTCGCGGCGTCGAACGGGACGACTTTCACGGAAGCGCCGGGCCGCGCTTTCAGCATCCCCTCGGCGATCACCCGGTCGCCGGCGGAGAGGCCCGAAGAGACCAGCCATTGGTCCCCGATGGCCCGATCGAGGGTGAGCATCCGCTGCTGCACCTTCCCGTCGGCGTCCACGATCAGCGCGACCGGGTTCCCCTTCCGGTCTCGCGACACCGCCTGTTGGGGGACGAGGATGGCGTGCTGGTCGACGCCCTCCTTCACGACCGCACGGACGAACATGCCGGGAAGGAGAACTCCCTGGCGATTCGGGAAAACAGCCCTGAGGATGACGGACCCGGTCGTCGGGTCCACGGAAACGTCCTGGAACTGCAACGTTCCTTCCGACGGATACGGCGTCCCGTCTTCCAGGACGAGCCGGACCTTCTTCTGGTCCGTGCCGCCCTGGCGGAGGCGGCCGTCCTTCCGGCGGCCGGAAAGCCGCAGCAGGTCGGCGGTGGACTGGGGCACGTCCACGAAGATGGGATCCAACTGGTGAACGGTCGCAAGCGCCAGGGGCTGGTGCGCCGTCACCAGGGCGCCGTCCGTCACACTGGACCTTCCGATGCGTCCGGAAATGGGGGCGGTGACCCGGGTATATCCCAGGTTGATGCGGGCGGATTCCACCGTCGCCTTCGAATACTCGACCTCCGCCTCGGCCTGCATCAGGGCGGAGGCCGCGTCGTCGCAGTCCTGCCGGCTGACCGCCTTGTCGGCAAGCAGCTCGTTGTACCGCTCGGCCCTCGACCGGATCGCCGGCAGGTTCGCCTCGGCCCTGGCGAGAGCGGCCTGCGCGTTGTTCAGGGCCGACTGGTAGGAGGCCGGATCGATCCGGTACAGCGCCTGGCCGGCCGTGACATTGGAACCTTCCCGGAACAGGCGCTTCAGGATGATGCCGTTGACCTGGGGTCGAATTTCCGCTACCCGGCAGGCGCACGTGCGCCCCGGCAACTCGGTGGTCAGCACGACCGGCTGCGGCTTCACCGTCACCACGGCCACTTCCGGGACGGACGGCGGCGGGGCCTGCTGCCCGCGGCCGCAGCCGCCCGCCAACAGGCCGACGGACAGGACCGCGAAGGCGGCGATCCGTATCAACGGTTCACGAACGGTACCCACTCGTCTCATCCTGTACCTCCGGCGTATCGATCGGTAGGAGCAACCCTTTGAAAAGAATGTTCAGTATGGTGTCCGGGTCATCCGGGTATGGATGGCGCTCGGGTTCTTCCAGCCAGAGAAAAAGGAACGCGTTGGTGAAGCTTTCGAGGGCGACGGCCAGGTGGTACGGGTCGGCGATCCTCCGGAACCGTTCCCTTTTCATCCCGCTCTCGAAGACCGAGGCAAAGGAGCGCAGGAAGCGGCGATACCGTTCCCGGACCTCGGAATCGAATCCCGCCATGACGTTCACTCGCGCACCCTGGGTCTCCGAGAAATACAGGCGGATCATGGCGACGTTCGCCCGAAAGACTTCGCCCTTGGCCTTGACGAAGTTGCGAAGTTTTTCGATTTCCTCCTCCGGCCCTTCGATCGCCTTCGTGACCGCTTCGTGAAACCGGGAGGACTGCTCCAGGATCAGCGCCCTGTAAAGGTCTTCCTTGTTCCGGAAGAATTTGTAAAGCGTTCCGATGGCGAACTCGGACTTCTCCGCGATCTCCTGCATGGAAACGTTGCGGAATCCCCTCTCCGAAAAGAGCTCGAGCGCGGCGGCCATCATCTCCCGGCGTTGCGCCAGTTTCTCCCTTTCCCGCCGTGGGAGCTTCTGTTCTTCCATCCCTTTACCTCCCGGCCCGACGCTTAAATCCAAAAAATGAATTTTACGTCACATAATAGAATATATCGTCATATTGTCAAGATCA
>JAJZRM010000188.1 GCA_021802685.1 Deltaproteobacteria bacterium
ATTGGGGCCGCATCGCGGCGCTGAAAGAAGCGTTCCCGGACCGCGTCGTCATCGGAAACGGGGATGTGCGCGCTCCCGGGGACGCCGCTCGGATGCTCGCGGAAACCGGGTGCGACAGCGTGATGGTCGGCCGGGCCGCGATGGGAAACCCGTGGATCTTCGGTTCCCTGAGGCGGGAGATCCCCGTCTCCGCGCCCTCCCCGTCCGCCTCCCCCGGCGCCGGATCTCCCACGCCCGGCGAGCGGCGCACCCTTATCCTCCGGCACGGCGAGGAGATGTTTCTCCGATACGGTGCCCAGGGGATCAAGGAGATGCGCAAGCACCTTGCCTGGTACAGCCGGGGGATTCCCGGCGCCGCCGTCTTCCGGACGGAGCTTCCCCGCGTCGCCGATCCGGCCTCCTTCCGGGCGGTCGTGGAGCGCTTCTTTTGAACGACCTCCTGCGCCGTACCCTCGAATCGGTCAACATCGGGATCATCGTGTTCGACGCGGCCGGGAAACTCGCCTACATCAACCCCACCGCCGAGGAGATCCTCCGGGGGTCCTCCCAATCCCTCTCCGGGAAGCATTACCGCACCGTCTTCCGGGGAAGCCCCGAAGCGGTCCGCATCCTTCGGAAAACCATCGAGAACCACACGCCCGTCACGGGATTCGACGTGGCGCTCCGGAGGACCGGGAGCGGGGGGAGCGCCCTGGGGGAAGGCGACGGCGTCCTGCCGGTGATGCTGGGAGCGTCCCCGTTGACCGGGGCGGCGGGCGAACCGCAGGGCGCGGTGCTGTCCGTCAAATCGTCGGAAATCCTTTCCCTCGTCGGACGGGACGAACAGGCGGCGTTGAGCGCCGAGGGGATGCAGATGCTGGCATACGGCATCGCCCATGAAATCAAGAACCCCCTCGGCGGGATCCTCGGGGCCGCGCAATGGATCCTTCGGGGGGAAGGGCCGGAGGAGGAGCGGATCGAGGGGGTCCGCCTGATCCAGAGAGAGGCGCAGAGGATCAACGGGCTCGTGGAAAAGATGCTCGAAATGGGGAAGAAACCGCCCCACCCCCGGCCGTTCGCCCTCGCCCCCCTGCTCCAGGAAGCGCAGCAACTTCTCCTCTCGGAGGCGCGCGCGCAAGGAAAGGCGATCCACTTCGATCTGCGGATGGACCCGAGCCTCCCCCCGGTTTCGGGGCACCCGGACACCGTGTACCGGGCGATCCTGAACGTAATGAAGAACGCCGTGGAGGCGATCGAGGGAGCCGGCTCGGTGCGCGTGGAGGCGCGGATGAACGTCAACTACCGGTTTGCCGTGGGCCGCGGCAGGAAACGCTCCTTCCTCGAGGTCGAGATCGCCGACAACGGCGTCGGGATGACCGAGGAGGAGCTTCACAAGGCGCAGCTGCCCTTCTACACCACGAAATCCCGCGGGACGGGGCTGGGGCTGGCGGTCGCGCGGCAGGCGGTGTCGCGGCACGGCGGCAAGATGGAAATTAAATCGACTCCCGGGGCCGGAACCACGGTTAAAATATCCCTTCCTGCAGACCCCGGGAGGAAGACCGCACGGTGAAGCGCGTACTGATCGCCGACGACGACGAAAGCATCCGATGGGTCCTCAAGAAGACCGTCACCGGGATGGGATTCGCGGCGGACCTCGCCGAGGACGGCGAGAAAGCGCTGTCCCTCCTCGGGAAGAACCGCTACTCCGCCGCCTTCGTGGATGTCCGGATGCCCGGAGTGGAAGGGATCGAGGTCCTCGAGCGGATCCAGGCGCGCAAGTCCCCCACGCGCTTCTTCATCATGACGGCGGTCCACCGGCCCGACGTCGCCGCCCGCTCGACCCGCGCGGGCGCGGCGGAATTCATCACCAAGCCGTTCGACCTGTCGCGCATCGAGGAACTCCTTCGGGATATCGCCCGGGAGGCCGCCTCGGGGGAACGCCCGTACCGGCCGGAGGACCTTGAGGATTGGGCATCCGACCGGATCGTGGGACATAGCCGCGCCATCCTCGACGTGTTCAAGAACATCGGGAAAATGGCCGATTCGACCGCCACGATCCTCCTCCTCGGGGAGCGGGGCGTCGGCAAGGAGCTGATCGCCCGCTGCATCCACGACCTCGGGGAGCGCAGCGGGCCCTTCGTGGCCGTGAACACGACGGCGATCCCCCGGGACCTCCAGGAGGCGGAGCTGTTCGGACACGAGAAAGGGGCGTTCACCGGGGCGGAAATCCGGCGCGAGGGGAAGCTCTCCGCCGCCCAGGACGGGACCCTCTTCCTGGACGAGATCGGCGACACGCCGCTCGACCTGCAGGCGAAGCTGTTGCGCGTGCTGCAGGAGCGGGAATACACGCCCGTCGGATCGAACCAGCCGCGGACGTTCCGCGGCCGGATTCTCGCCGCCACGAACCGGGACCTGCGCGAGCTCGCGGCCGGCGGGAAGTTCCGCACGGACCTCTTCGACCGGCTCAACGTGTTTCCCCTCCGGATCCCTTCCCTCGCCGAGCGGAAGGAAGACATCCCCCTGCTGGCGGACTACTTCCTGCGGAAGTATTGCGCGATCCTCTCCCGCCCGCCCCGTTCCTTCTCCAAGGAATCGCTCGAGGCGCTCTCGGCCCACCCGTGGAAGGGAAACGTCCGGGAGCTGGAGAACTTCGTGCAGCGCCTCTCGGTCCTCTCCTCGGGGAAGCTTCTCCGCCGCGACGAGGTGGCGCGCGAACTCTCGAAGGCGGACGGCTCCCCCGATCCGTCGTCCGCCCCGATGGAACAGCTGATCGAGGACCGGATCCGCGAGTTCGTCGGGCGGCTGGGGCCGGCCATCGACGCCGAGACGGGGCTCCACGGGCTGTTTCTCCGGCAGATCGAGCGCCCCCTCCTGAAGGTCGTCCTCGAAGCCACCGGGGGGAACCAGCTCCGGGCGGCGGGAATCCTGGGGATCAACCGGAACACCCTCCGGAAAAAGATCGCCGAGCTGTCTTTGGCGCCCAAGGCGCGCAGGACGAAAGGACGGTAAACATGGGAATTCGAACCAAGATTCCGGTGATCCTCGCCTTCGGCGGCCTCGACCCGACAGGGGGCGCCGGGATCCTGATGGACGCCCGGGCGGCGTGCGCCGCGGGGGCGCACGCCTGCGCAGTGGCTTCCTGCATCACGGTGCAGACGACCGCGTCTTTTTCCCGGTTCGCGCCGATCTCCCGGGACCTGCTCGACGATTCCCTCGCCGCCGCCGGCAAGGCGTTCCGCCTCGACGCCGTGAAAATCGGCATGGTGGGGACGCGCGCCGCCGCGGAGGCGATCCTCTCCTTCGTCGCGGCTCGGCGGGGGGTCCCCGTGGTCGTCGATCCCGTGCTGCGCTCTTCCTCGGGGTTTCCGCTCCTCGCGAAGGCGGCGTTGCCGGCATACCGGAACCTGCTCCGCCGGGCCTCCGTGCTCACCCCCAACCTCATGGAGGCGGAGAAGATCCTCGACCGGAAGATCGCCTCCTTCTCCGACGCGATCGACGCCGCGAAGGAGCTTTCCGGCCACGCCGGCGCCGCCGTCGTCCTGAAGGGCGGCCACTTCCCCTGGAGGGGGCGGCGGGGGATCGACATCGTCGTTTCCGGCGGCGATGTCACCCTGGTTCCCCCGGCGGGCGCCCGTCGCGGCGACCCCCATGGCACCGGGTGCGCGCTCGCCTCCGCCATGGCGGCGCGGATGGCCGCGGGGGACGCCGTCGTGCCCGCCGTCGCGGCCGCGAAGGCGGTCCTCGCGAAACTCGCCGCAGGCGTCTTCCCCTCCGCGGAGGGCCGCCCCACCCTGTTCCCATGAACGGAGAACACGCATGCCAGCAAGCCGACCGGCGAAAACCGCGTTCCATCCGCTCCTGCCGCTCCTGTTGTTCCTGCTCGCTTCCTGCGCGGTGCGGGAAGTGACCCCCGCGCCGCCCGTGCAATCCCGGAAAACCGCGAAGGTCGCCCTGGCCCTGGGCGCCGGCACGGCGAAAGGGTTCGCCCACGTGGGGGTGCTCAAGGTCCTCGAAGCGAACCGCATTCCGGTCCACATGATCGTCGGCACGAGCGTGGGGAGCCTCGTGGGGTGCATGTACGCCTACGGATACCCGGTCTACGAGATCCAGAAGATGGCGATGTCCCTCGAGCGATCGGACGTCGTCGATCTCACCGTGCCGGACAACGGGTTCGTCAAGGGGGAGAAGCTGGAATCGTACGTGAACCGGATGGTCCGCAACACCCCGATGGAGCAGTTCCGGATCCCCTTCTTCGCCGTGGCCACCGACATCCGCACGGGGCGGGAGACGCTGTTCGACAAGGGGAACACGGGGGCGGCGGTGCGCGCCAGCTGTTCCGTGCCGGGAATCTTCCAGCCCATGAAGATCGGGGGCCACACCTACGTCGACGGCGGCCTCGTTTCGCCCGTGGCGGTGGACGCGGCGCGCAGGATGGGGGCGGACGTCGTGATCGCCGTGGACATCTCGGGGGACGTGGACGGCACGGTCCCCGCGGGCACGTTGGACACCATCTTCCAGTCGGTCAACATCATGTACGCCAAGATCGCGGCGGACCAGAATTCCCGGGCGGACATCGTGATCCGGCCGGAAGTGGGCTACATCCCCGCCGGCGACTTCACGAAGCGGCACGAAGCGATCCTCGAAGGGGAGAAGGCGGCGCAGGCGGCGGTCCCGAAGATCCAGGCCGTTCTGGGGGCGATGAGCAGATAGGCGGAACCGCGGAGGCGGATGCGTTCACTCGTAGTCGTGCGCCAGGTCCTCGAACCGGGTGAATTGCGAAAGGAAGGCGAGCTTGATGTCCTTCATGGGGCCGCTGCGGTTCTTCCCCACGATGATCTCGGCGATCCCCTTCTCCTCCTGCGGCGTCTTCTCCTTGCTGTACATCTCCTCGCGGTAGACGAACAGGATCTGGTCGCTGTCCTGTTCGATCGCCCCGGAATTATGGCTCACGATGCCGTCGGCCAGCCACGAGGCGGGTCCCGGTACGGTCAGGTCGAACACCTCCTCCGATCCGTCCGGCCTGACATCCACGACGCGGTCCCAGAACAGGTCGCTTGCCGCCCACCGCCTCAGAACATCGTCCTCCAGGATCTCCGCGTACCCCGAAACGACCGCGCGCGAAGGTGCGAAATTGAAATGGGCGCAGCCTCCGTAGGAGGTTCCCCGCATCGAGGCCATCGTCCGCCGGGAAATCCCCTGTTCCCGCATGACGGCCTTTACCCGTTCGAACACATCCCGTGGAAGGGTGTCCGCGTTCGTATTCGCGATCACGGATTCCAGGACGCGCCGTAGACACCTCGCCGGCTCCGCCCTGGGGCCGAAAGCACCCACCGAATCCAGGAAACATGCCTGCTGGTCCGACCCGGAAACATCCACCGTGAACACCGGCCTGTAATTCGCTTTCCGGACGCTGCGGATCCGGCCGACGATGCCGAGCCGCAGCAGAAGCGCGGCCACGTCCGAGGCCAACCCCTCGCTCGCGGTGCTGAAATAGACACGGGCGGCTCCCCTGGACCCTTTTCCGCGGCAGCATATGCTTCCGTCGGTCGCCCAGAGGTGGCGCAGGAGGAGTCCGACTTGGGTTTTTCCGAATCGGAACACCTCCTGAGGCAGTCGTTTCTCGTGTGAGCGCTGCCCGTGGATCCCCAATTCTCTCAGCCAGAGATTTACTCCAGCGGGATGCCACCGGTTCCCGTTTCCGGTGATGAGAAGCTGGTGCCAGTTGCCTCGTCCCGGGTATCGCTTGACCGTCACACCAAAAGCCCCTTGCGCCGCATTCGCCACGGCACGGCTGTTCTCTTCCGATGCGGTTGTATACCGCATAGGCTGGTTGACGAGGTAACTGCCGTCTCCAACGAGGTGCCCCAGCAGCACAACATGTTCCTCGGGCCAGCTTACGGGACATACGGTTTCCGGGATTTCGCGCGCGACAGCGAGCCGGTCTCCCGCCTTCAGTTCCCCGGCACGGGTCCAGACGCCGGCGCGGTACAGCAGATGCTCCGCGGTCGTCCGGATCGTGCGCCCGCTTGCGAGCGAAACCTTGAATACCGGCTTCTTGCCCACGGACCACACGAGGTCGCTGGTCGCGGCCACGATCCGTCCTTCCGGGGACATGGCCCACGCCTCACACGGTTTTC
>JAJZRM010000189.1 GCA_021802685.1 Deltaproteobacteria bacterium
AAGAGCCACCACTTCCACTCCGGAGGCGTTCTCCGCGCGCCGGATCGGATCCTCCTTCGCCGCCGCGGGAGGGGATTTCGGCGCCGTCGCGCAGCCGACGGCAAGGAAGGCGGCCATCCCCGCCGCGGCCAAACCGAAACGTCTCCATGCGCGCTTCAAGGTTCCATCCTCCCCTTTCAGGGATACGGCACCGGGGCGACGACCGAACCGCCGTTCCCCGTGACCGTGACCGTATCCGGTTTCGCGGGCACCCGCCAGAATTCTCCTTCGTAGATCCCCAGCCCGGACCGGTACACCATCGCGCCGAACCCCTCCACGGTCAGCGTGTCGGAACCCGCCGGAACCGCGTTGGAAGTTGCCCTGACGATCAGCTTCTGGCCGCCCGCGAACGACGTTTCCGTGACGACCAGCGGCGACGCCGCCCCCGGATTCACCACGACGGGGACCGGCAGGGACCAGTTCCCCTCCGCGTCCTCGCTCCGGATCCAGATGGTGTTGTCCGCGGGAATGTCGGAGAGGGCGATGAACGCCGTCAGGTCGGCAACCGCCGGGGTTCCGAACGATCCCGCCATCGGGTTCCCGTACCCCTCCCGCACGGTGTTGTCCTTCATCCACTCGGCGGCGACGACGTTGCCGCCCCCCCCGGCCGAATCGTCCGCAGAGGCCGTGAGAAGCACGGGGGAGATCCCCGTGGCCGGGTCGGGGGCAAACGATGTAAAGGCCGTCGCAGGCCCCGTCGTGTCGGCGCCCGCAACCCCAAGGAATGCGATCATCCCGCCGGGGTACGTCCCGTTGTTGTTCACGTAGAGCCGGCGGTCGACGAGAGGGATCTTCCTCGCCGGAGCGGCCGGAACGAGGATGGCGTCCAGCGTTTTCCCCGCGGTCAGCAGCAGGGAATGGTGCATCCTCGGATACGGGAGCAGGTTCCCGTCTTCCCCATAGACCGTCGCCTGCGTGTCGATGAAGGACGGAACATGGGCGACCAGGTCCGCGTTCAGGAACCGCAGGAGCGTCCCGTTGCCTCCTGGGGGGCCGATCGGCAAGGGGTCGTGGTGCTGCACCAGGGGATCCGGCTGGTTCTGGTACGGCTTCCCGTTGATCAGGGAATATTTCGGTTCGTATTCGATCGTGCTGGGGAACGTCCCGGTGCCGTACGTGTTGTCGGCCACCGCCAGGTGGAGGAACGGGTCGATCGCGCTGTAGAGCAGCACGACCTCGTTGTCGAACGCGGTGGCGGCGTTGTCGTACGCCTGGGCGGGATTCGCCGGGCGCACGATCAGCGCCCCGTAGATCCCCATCTGGACCTGGACGGACGGGTCGGCGCCGCTCTGGTAGAGGAACGTCCCGGGTTTCGACAGGTTGAACCGGTAGGTGCGCGTCCCGTTCACCGGCGTCGTCTGCGCGAAGGAGACGACCCGCGGAGGGGTGTTGTTGTCGAAGACCGGCCCCTGCTGCGGAAGCGGGATCCCCGCCGAATTTTCCACAACCGGGGGGCTAAGCCCCGGGATGACGAGCGATATGGCGTTCCGCGGGCCGGCGGTCGACGTGTTGTCGATCGGCAAGCCGTTCACCAGCGTGATCACCAGGTTGTCCCCGACGGTCCCCACCAGCGTCGGGCCGGGGAACCGCAGGACGTTGTCGGCGCCGGCATCGGCGATCTTCCAGACCGGGAGAACCGCGTTGTCCGGCATGACCACGTTGTCCATCCCCACCCGCAGGGTATAGGTCACGGAGGAGGCGGCGCCCGCCATGGCCGCCAGAAGCGCCGCTGCCAGGAGGACCACCCCGTAATGCTTGAGAGGCCGAGTTCCCATGGATCGCTACCTCCTCTTCCCTACGGCAT
Source organism: Deltaproteobacteria bacterium (assembly GCA_021802685.1). GTDB lineage: Bacteria > Desulfobacterota > Deferrimicrobia > Deferrimicrobiales > Deferrimicrobiaceae > UBA2219. The sequence continues at coordinate 1,844 of JAJZRM010000189.1, forward strand.
GATCCCGCGGGGCAGGATAACCAGCATGGTCATCATTCCGCCGGGGAATACGTCGTTGGTCGTCATCTCCTTCTCGTTGTGCGAATGCCACATGTGGAAGAAGGATCCGTCCGTGTTGAAGTTGCCGAAGCCGGGCGTAACCGGCGCCTGCTGCCCGAGGAACGGGCTGCCGCTGTAGAAGTCGCCCACCGATATGTCGTCCCGATCCGGAATGCCGACCGGGAACGGCTTGCCGTGGTCCGCGCACCACTCCGACGTCACCGGGTCGAACCCCTGGGCGTTGGGAGCGCAGGCATGCGCCGTCATGGGATCGTTCGGGTCGCCGTAAACGTCCCATCCCAGGTCTTTGCCGGTCCACGTGTAGATGGATTCCGACGTCCTGCCGGGCGCGGCCGACACGGTGAAAGCCAGTTCCCCCAGGTCGGCGCCCACCGCGGCGAAATTCGCGGGATCGCTCGTCAGGGGGAACCCGTCCCACGCGATGATCAGCGAGTGGTTGCCGTGGGTGTGGAAGGGATGCTGGTCCCTTCCCATGTCGACGATCCGCATCAGGACCTTTTCACCCGGGAACGTCATGGGCATGGCGCCGTACGGCTGGGACGGCAGCCAGGAAGCGTTGTCCGGCCCCATCGTGTCCGGTGCGTTGCGGCCGTTGATGAACCAGTAGGTCGGGAAGAAGGTGGTCGTGTCGATCGGCTCGCCCGCCTCCACCTGGTTGTGATACCGGTCGTCCATTTCGCTGAGGAGGAACAGGAACTCGCGATCGTACATGGACGTGTTGTCGCCGTACGCGGTCCGGTTGGCGGCCACCGCCTCGTCGAACCCCGCGGGCCGGACGATGATCGCCCCGAACAGCCCCATTTCGAGCTGCTTGTCCATGTTCGTCCCGCTTTGATAGTAGAAAGTGCCGGGCCGTCCGGCCGTGAACGTGTAAGTGACCGTTCCCCCGCCGGGCGGCGCCTCCCAGGTGAAGATCCCCCGGATCCCCGCACCGGCGGGCGCCGCGCTCACGTTGTCCATGCCCGGAAAGAGCAGGGAGACCGGCTCGGGGAGCCAGTTGGTGAGGGTCACGGCCACGGCGGCGCCCTCGTTGACGATCAGGGTCGGCCCGGGGTACTGCACCCGCACGCTTCCCGAGGGGGCAGCGCCGTCGGCGAACCCCCAGAAAAACAGGTTGTTGCCGTCGGTGTTCTGGACATATCCGCTCGTGGCGATCAGGTTGAAGGAGGTCCCCGCCAGGCCGGGAACCCCCGCCGCGGCCGGGAACGCCGCGAGGAGCGCCCATGCCAGCCCCCAAAGAACCCCCAGTCCCCTTTTTCCGTATGGCCTGCAGCGCATGGCGTTCCTCCCCGTGCCGGAAGTGTTACGGTGCGGGAGCGGCGATGCGGATCTCCGTCATCATTCCGCCGAACCGCTCGTCCTTGTTGTTCAGATCGTTCAGCTCGCGCGCGTAAACGAAATAGGTCCCCGGGGCGACGTTCTGCGTGTCCAGGATGACCTCGGCGGACTGGCCGCCGCCGAGGTTGATGGAGTTCGCCCCGTAGAAAAGGTTGATGCCGGGAGTGACCCCGCCGTCGGGGCTCGGGCCCCGCAGGAGCCTCGCGTCTTTCCCGACGACCGTCATGGGAATCCCCAGGACCTCGATGTTATGGAAACTGGTCGTGGACAGGCTCGATATGCGGAGCAGGATCTTCTGCCCCTGCACGGCCTGGATCAGGGCGGACACGTTCTGGGACGGGACTCCCCCGTTGACCTCGACGCCGTCGTTGTCGACGGGCGGCGGCATGGGCCCGGTGATGGTGGTGTCGGGATACCCCCTGCCGTTGAACATCGGGTAGTCGTCCTTCATGGCGGCGAAGGGGAGCGGCTGGACGGCGATGTGCTTCTCGTGGAAATCCGAATCGAAGCCGACGATCTGGAGCGGATACGCCACGTCGTATCCCGTCGACCCGTCCACGTCATTGTATGCGAAGAGACTGTGGCTCCTTCCGCTGCCGTCGGGATCGGCGATCGTCGTCCCGTCCTGGACCGGGGTCACGTAAAGGTTCCCGAGCATCCCCATCTGCATGTGCTCGGTCGCCTCCACGTGGCAGTGCCAAAGGTACGTCCCCGGGTCCACGTTCTTGTAATAGTAGGTGAAGCTCGCCCCCGGGAAGGCCGCGACGGATGTTTCCGGGACGCCGTCGAAGATCGGCGCCGCCTGCGAAAAGCCGTGGTAATGCACCGAGTGGGGATCGAAGATGTCCGGACGCATCGCCATGCCGACGTTGGTGAGGGTCAGGTAAAGGTCCTGCCCCTGCTTCACGGTGATCGTGGGGGCGGAGAAGTTGGCCGCCAGCATTCCCGTCATCATCACCTCGTTATCCGGCACCCCCGTCACATTGGAGAAGCTGAAGATGTACTGGGACCTGCCGCCGTTGGGGAACGTGAGCTTGTCGGCCATGTTGACGAACCCGTCGCCGGCGGCGATGTGGATGCAGACCACGCTGGCGTTGTCCGTCTCGCCGGTCGGAAACCCCGTGACGTTGTCCAGCCGCACGCCGCCCGGACCCGCGCCGTCCGTAAGGAGGGTCGCCGGGCACTGCATCCTCACCACCGCGAACGCAGGCATCGCCCCGAAAAGGAGGATCAGCGCCGCCCCGAGAGGTATCTGCCATATCCGCCTGTGCTTCATGATCCTCTCCTTCCCGACGATCGTGTTGCCCGGGCGGCCGCCTTGCCGCCCGGGGAATGAACGGTTACGGCAGGACGATCCGCCGGAACTCGTCCGCGCCGATATCCACCGCCGACGGGTTGTCCGCGATCAACGGCTCGTCGAACGGCCGCTCCTCCCCGTCGTAATCGAGTCCCAGGTTCGTGATCGTTTGCGCGGGTTGGGGCCCAAGGACCGGGATCGATCCCAGCGCGGCTCCCGCGTCGACGGCCGCCGACGCCGTGTTGTCGGTCGGCGGGTTCGTGCCCTGGATGCGGTAGTCGCCCTGCAGCCCGAGAGGCGTGAAGGTGACCGTGATGAAGGCGCCCAGCCCCGGCGCCACCGCCGCCTGGGGAACGTTGAAGTACGGGGCGACGAACCGCGGGAAGACCGCGTTGTTGTCGCCGGCGACGATCAGGTTCGCCGCCGGGTCGAGCACCGTCGGGCCGCTGTTGCCGTCCAGGATGCTGCGGCGCGGGTCAAGCCGCTCCGTGCCGGTACCGCCGAAGACGGCGAGGTCCCAGTAGAAGGCGTTGTCCGCCGCGGGAGCCAGGCCGCCGAGACCTCCATTGAGAGAGGCGTCCCAGTGGAACGCCCGGTTGTGCCAGATGATGTTGTTGTAGATCACCGGGTTCGTGAAGGTCTGCTCGAACCCCGGACCGAAGGCCTGCTGGAGCCGGAAGCTGTGCACGCGGGCGTTGATTCCGGCTCCTTGAGGCGGTGTCGTCGTCTGGATTCCTCCCGGCGTGCCGGAAGTGCACTGCCCCTCCGCCTCGGCGAACGGATGGCATGCGGCGCCGAAGGCGTCCTCGAACGTGCTCGTCGTGTCGTTGTAGGCGATCGTGTTGTTGATGATGTTGACGCTCGCCGCGTCGTCGAGGGAGATCCCTCCCCCGGCGTCGCCCGAAACGTTGTTCACGATGATGTTGTTCAGGATGTCGATTCGGTACCAGGCCGTGTTGTCGGACGGGCTTCTCGCGACGTCCTGTCCGCTGGCGAGGAGCGTCCGGATCCCCGCGCCGTCGTCCCCCGCCAGGTTCCCCTGGATCAGGTTCCGGTTGATGGTGACGCTGCCGGAGCCCGGGGTCACGATGTTCACGTCGACGCCCGGAGGAACGAGTTCGCCGGAGACGATGATCCCGCCTCCCTCGTCGAACGCCTCGTTGAACAGGATCTTGTTGTTCTCGATCAGGCCGTTGTCGCTCAGGCCGAAGTGGGAAATCCCCGCCCCGTAGACGAGGGAGAAGTTCCCGCAGATCCAGTTCTCCGTGATCCTGTAATCGTCGCTGCCGTTGAAAACGCCGATCCCGCCGCCGGCGGCCGGCTCGAAGACCCCGCCGTTCTGGTCGACGTGGTTATTGTGGATGTTGACGTTGTCGTTATGGAAGCTGACGTAATTGGGTCCGAAGGCGGTGAGCAGCGCCGGGTCGGGGATCGACTGGTGGCCCAGGCGGATCCCGCCGATGACCTGCCCCTGGTTGCTCTGGACCTTGTTGTTGCTGATCTGCAGGTGATGCGCGAAGGCGTTGACGAAGATCCCTCCGC
>JAJZRM010000190.1 GCA_021802685.1 Deltaproteobacteria bacterium
CCGCCTGGTGATCGCGCTGGTCGGGGACGGGGGGTTCCAGATGTCCCTCCCCGAGCTGTCCACCATCGCCGCTTCGCGGCTGCCGATCAAGATCGTGGTGATGAACAACGGGTACCTCGGGATGGTGCGGCAATGGCAGGAGCTGTTCTACAACAACCGCCTCTCCGCCGTGAAGCTCGACGCCTTCCCGGACGCGGAACAGCTCGCGGGGGCGTACGGGTTCCCCGGCAGGACGGTCGAGGATCCGAAAGCGGTGGGAACCGCGATCGACGAGGCGGTCCGGCATCCCGGGCCGTACCTGCTGAACGTGATGGTCACTCCGTTCGAGTGCGTGTACCCGATGGTGCCCGCGGGAGGCGCCATCAGCGAAATGGTGTTCGGTCCGCCGAAGCCGGTCGCGGTGTGACCCGATCCGGAACAAGGGAGATAATGCGATGCTCCAGGTGATTTCGCTGCTTGTGGAGAACAAGCCGGGCGCGCTCATGCGCATCACGGGGGTGTTGAGCGCCCGCGGCTGGAACATCGACAGCCTGACGGTGGCCCGGACCCTCGACCCGACGCAGTCGAGGGCGACGATCGTCGTGGACATCGATCCCGACCTCCGGGAGCAGGTCATCAAGCAGATGAACAAGCTGATCAACGTTCTCCAGGCGGTGGACCTGACCGAGGGCCCCACGGTATCCCGGGAGATGGCGCTGGTGCGCGTCCGGTCGACCATGGAAACCCGCACCGGGATCCTGAAGGAGGCGGAGATCTACGGCGCGAGGGTGGTGGACGCCACCCAGGACGGGTTCGGGCTGGAATGCACCGGCTCGCCGGAGAAGGTGGAGGAGTTCATCGACGCGATGCGGACCTTCGGCGACATCGACGTCACCCGGTCCGGGATCGTCTCCGTCTCGATGGAGGCCAGGAAGCTGCGGCTGGCCCCCCCCATACCGGCGGGGGCCGCCGCCGGGCGGACGGAAGATCTCCCGGGCTGCTGAGAGCTCTACACTTCGACCGGTTCGTCCTGCAGGATATTCCCCTGCAGGCCGACGACCACGACGCGGATCGGCACCTTTCGGGTGCAAGCCTGCGCCGCCTGCGCGACCAACCCGAGCACTCCTCGACAGCACGGCACCTGCATGATCGCCACCGTCAGGCTGTTGACCTTCGACTCCTCGATCAACCCGCGGATCTTCTCCACGTAGATTTCCTGCTCCGCGTCGAGCTTCGGGCAGAGGATCGCAAGGGACCTCCCCTTGAGGTAATCCTCGTGGAAGCTGCCCATGGCGAAGGCCGTGCAATCGGCCGCCAGCAGAACGTCCGCCCCCTGGTAGTACGGCGCCAGGGGCGAGACCAGGTGGAGCTGGATCGGCCATTGCCGAAGCCGGGAGGGCGCCATCGAACCGGCCGTTTCGTTTTCTCCGTCTTTTCCGAACGACATCATCCGCGATCCCGGGCATCCGCTCATCGCCTTACCTCCCCAAGGAGGGACCCTCCGAAGGGTCCCCTGGAATATGGCATCCATTCTCCGCCGAGCGGCGCCCTGCCTTCCTTGATCCAGGTCAATCCTGCGGGAAAACCGGTTTGCGCTCCTTCTTGGCCCGGCTTTGCCGGCGTTTCTCTTCCAGCCGCCGCTCCTTCGCCCCTGCGCCCGGCAAGGTCTTCACCCGCCGACGGACGGGTTCCTCGGCTTTCTCCACCAGATGCGCCAGGCGTTCCCTTGCATCCCGCCGGTTCCGCTCCCGCGTGCGAAACCGGCCGGCCTCGATGACCAGGACGCCCTCGCCGGTCACCCGCTTTCCCGCGAGGCGGATCAGACGTTCCCGCACGTCCTCCGGAAGGGATGGGGAAGTCCGGACGTCGAAACGCAGCTGGACCGCGGTGGCTACCTTGTTGACGTTCTGGCCCCCGGGACCGGAGGCGCGGATGAACCGTTCCTCGATCTCGTCCTCGCCGATCCGAATCGACATTTCAATACCTTCCGGCGGCCCTCTCCTTCGAGGGCAGGATCTCCAGGCAGGTCGTCCACCACCCGGTCTCCACCGTTTCGACGAACGGCTCGACGATCTTTTCGGCGCGCATTTCCGCGGCCAGCCGCTCGTGATCGTACGGGAGGGGGAGGAAGGCCGCGTCGGGCTCCTCTCCCGACAGGTCCAGCACGGCGTACCAGACATGGGTCTTGCCGTCGTTGGCGGGCCTTCCGATCGCGCCGACGTTGACGACGAACCGTCCGCCGGCCAGGCGGCGCTTCCAGGGGATGCCCGTGTGGGTCACCGCGAGGACGTCGCAGCCGGCGTCGCCGAGCAACCGGGCGAGGAACGGGTCCGGCGACAGCGACTCCCACAGGAACTCGTTCTGCCTCCGGGGGGAGCCGTGGCACAGGAGGATCCGCTCTCCCCGGGGTCCCCGCAGGCGGATCCCGTCCGGAAGGCCGGCGAGGAAATCCTTGTTCCGCTCCGACGTCTTCCGGAAGGTGTAGGCGTACGAGAGGGCGGCGAACCGGTTGTCCCTCGGGTCGGTGTACCCGCAGGCGCAGTCGCCGCGCCGCAGCCCGACGGACCGGTCGTAGTTCCCCTGGACGATCGGGACGCCCGCTTCCCGCAGAAGATCCACGGACCGGTCGGGATGCGGGCCGAACGCCCCCACGTCCCCGAGGCAGAAGATGTCCCGGGCGCGGGTCGGAGCATCCGCGAGAAGCGCTTCCAGCGCAAGGTGGTTGTTATAGACGCCGCCGAAGAGGACGGCCCGCTCCGTGATCCGCTCCACCCCTACTCCTCCCGCACCGCGATCGCCGCGTTCGCGCAAACGGCGCCGTGCCGCAGGCAGGTGGTGCACGCGCCGTGGGCGATCGGGAACGGCCGGAACGATTCAGCGAGGACGTTCCCCATGCGCGCGCCCGGCTCATTCATGAGGATCGGGCACGCCCACACGCCATCGGCCGTGACCAGCCTCGCGCCGGAGCATAGCAGCAGCGAAGCGCCCACCAGATCGAGCATCTCCTGCGTTACCCGCTCGGGTTCCCCGTAGCCGCCGCTCCGCTCCTCCTCCCGGCCGATCCGGAAAACGGGAAGGAACTTGACGCGAGGTTTGCGGAACCCCTTCGAGCGCAGCAGGTTTTCGAACGCCTCCAGCGTCTCCGCGGAATCGTCCTCGCCGAACCGGACGGCGGTCACGATGGGAAGGAGCCCCGCCTCTTCCAACCGGGCGGCCCCCGCGAGAGCCGATCGGAAGCTCCCCTTGCCGCGGATCGCGTCGTTCTCCTCCTCGGACGGAGCATCCAGGGAGATCCGGATCTCGAGGGAGTACCGCGAACCGGCCGCCGCGGCCGCGAGCCGCGAAACGAGGCGGCCGGACAGGAGGGTCCCGTTGGTCAGGACCGTCGTCGGAAACATCGACAGGGAATCGCCGACGATCTCCGCCATCTCGGGGTGGAGGAACGGCTCCCCGCCCGTGAGGACGATATCCCGCGCTCCCGCCGCGGACGCCTCGTCGAGAAGGCCCCTCACTTCCCTCCTCGAAAGGAACGGCAGGTCCCGGTTCCCGGGCGCGGACCGGTTGAAGCAGTGGGCGCACCGGAGGTTGCAGGCGAGCCCCGCCGCCTGGATCCAGAGGCTGTCGAGCCCGGTGAACGGGCGGCCGGGGGAATTCACGCACTTTCCCGAGCCGGGGCCGGACGAAGCCAGGCTCCCAGGAGGTAGACCGCGAAACAAAGGGTGACGCCGACGAGGTTCACCCACAGCAGGTTGCCGTACTTCCCGGCTCCGACGCTGCCGTGGAACCATTTCAGACCCAGGCCCAGACCGAAGAGGAGCCCGAGCAGCACGCTGGCGTGGAAGGAGGCGGCTCCCGCCTTCCGCCACCCGGTCAGCACAAAGACGGGGGTGAGGCCGATCACCATCGTGCCGCTCACGGTCGTGGCGGACAGGATGGCGGGCTTCGCGTAGAGCATCAGGTTCCCCAGGAGCCCCAGCAGGACCATCGCGCCCCTCGCCAGGACCATCTTGTCCACCTTCCACCCCCCCAGTACTTCGAGGGAGACCAGCTTCCCGATGGAGCTGAAGGTGGAATCGATCGTGGAGCAGCCGCTGGTCAGCATCATCAGGTTCATGAGAAACAGCAGCGGGAGGCCGAAGGCCGCCGCCGTGTTCAGGGTGGCGTTCCCGCCGATCCCCTCGACCCGGTTGAAGATCCCGACGAAACTGAACAGGAGGATGAACAGGACCCCGAGGACCCCGGCGGTGGTGAACGAGCGCCGCATCGTCCGCGGCTCCGTGATGAAGGCCCGGTCGGTCATCACGGGATCGTGGAAAGGGTAGGAGAAAACCTGCAGCAGGGCCACGAGGATCAGGTCCACTCCCCCGGCGAGGGTCCAGGTCCCGCTGGACACCATTTCCCGGGGCTTGCCCGCCGGGAAGACGTATGCGAGGATGACGAAGAGGATGACGGCCGCCATCGCCATCTGCACGGTGTCCGTCACGATGCTGCTGCGAAGCCCCCCCTTCATGACGTAGGCGAGCACAAGCGCCGTGATGGCCCAGGAAGCGGCGTAGTACGCCGTGCTCTCCCTCGGACCGAAGTACTGGGCCATTACGATCGTGTTGCTCCAGATCTCGTTCCAGAGGCGGAAGAGAAGGATCAGCGAGAAGAGCCAGATGGCGCCCGACCCGTAGCGGATCCCCAGGTAATGGTGCATGCTGCGGAACCCGCTTTTCCGAAGGCGGTGAAGAACGACCCCCGCGACGATGAAGGAGAGCCAGTACGCGGCGTACGCGGCGCCGCCCGGCAGCCCGAACTTCTGCCCGAGGTCCGCCGCGTTCTGGACGGACTTGGCGAAGATCCAGGAGATGAGGACGCTCGACGTGAGGAAGAAGCCGCTGGTTTCCCTGCCCGCTTCATCCTTTCCGCCGAAGAACTGCTCCACCGGGTCCTTCCCCCTGGCCTTCGGGGAGATCGCGTACATCGCGGCCCCGAAGGCGATCAGGATCGCCCAGTTCGCCCAATGTCCGTTCACTCGAAAGTCACCGCCTTTCCGAGGATAGCGGGGGCAGCAGGCGGATCGATCCATACCATGCGACCGCATGCTCCCCGGTGTTGTCGGTGTCCGTCATGATCGCCACGGCGCCGGCCTCGGGGGGATCGTCCCCGAAGGCGCGGCGGAAATCCTCCAGGAGGTTGCGCTCCTCGCCGATCCACTTCCCCGCGTCGCCGTCGCCGCTCTCCACGGCCACCATGACGGCGTTGCCCGTGTAGGCGTTGGGAAGAAAATCCCCCCGGGGCAACCGGTTCGCCCAGATGTAGTTGATGGCCCGCGTCTTCCAGAAAAGAGCGGAAGGGAAAACGACGTAGACCCGCGCCGCGTAATCGTCGCCCGCTTTCGTCCGCTCGTCCCCCTTGCCGATCGTTCGGGAAATCTTCCAGGACCACGTCAGCCGCGGATACTCCTTCGGATCGAAGGAGACGCGCCGGATCAAGGCCGAAGCGCTCGCCCGGCTCTCCGCCTTCACCGCCGCACGTCCCTCCTCGACGACCGGACTGTAGACGGTCTCCCCCTCGAAAATCTTCTTCTCCCAACGGGTGGAGAGACCTCCGGTGAAATCGTCGATCAGGATCGGCGCGCCTGCGTCTCCGGCGGCCGCCGCCGGCATGACCGCCAGGAACATCGCGACGATCGCACTCCCGGTGAATCCCTTCATGCGCCGATTCCCCGGATATAGGATAACTTAGAAGGGGTATTTTATCGAAAAGGAGAAACAGGATGATCCTGGCCGGCGATGTAGGGGGGACCAAGACCAACCTGGCCCTTTACGTTCCCGTCGACGACGGGCTCCGGTGCGGGGCCCTGCGGTCATTCAGGAGTTCCGATTACCCGTCCCTCGAAGCGATGCTTGAAGATTTTCTCACGGGACAGGGCAAGGCCGCCCTGGCGTGCCTCGGCGTGGCTGGGCCGGTGAAGGACGGGCGGAGCCGGCTCACGAACCTTCCCTGGTTCGTGGACCGGGAAACGATCCGCACCGCCTGCGGCGCCCGCGCGGCGTACCTGATCAACGATCTGCAGGCCATGGCCTTC
>JAJZRM010000191.1 GCA_021802685.1 Deltaproteobacteria bacterium
CCGGCCCGTCGGGCTCTACACCTCCCCGCACCTCGTATCCCCCGAAGAGCGGATCCGCGTCGACGGCCGGAAGATCCCGGAACGGGCGTTGCGGTCGGGTTTCCTCGCGGCGGAACGGCTGGGCGGCGCGGACGATCCGCTGACGTATTTCGAGAAGATGACATGGACCGCGTGCGACTGGTTCCGGCGGAAAAAGGTCCCGATCGTCGTGATGGAAACGGGGCTGGGGGGGCGATGGGACGCGACCACCGCCTGCCGGCCCGCCGTATCCGTCCTCACCACCGTCGGATATGATCACCTGGAATGGCTGGGGAAGACCCTCGGGAAGATCGCGGCCGAAAAGGCGGGGATCCTGAAGCAGGGCGTTCCCCTGGTGGCCGGCCGCCTGCGGCCGTCCGCGCGGGCGGTCGTGCGGCGGAGGGCCCGCGCGCTGCACTGCCCCGCCTGGGAGCTGGGGAAGGATTTCGATTGGCGGGAACGGCGGGACGGCGCCTTCGACGTCTCCCTGCCGGGGATCCGGCTCGAGGCCTTGCGCCTGGGATCGAGGGGTCGTTTCCAGCGGGACAACGCGGCGGTCGCGTTGGCGGCCGCGTGGCGATGGGCCGGGGACGAAGGGATTCCCAAGGAAACGTTCGCCCGGGCCGCCGCGGGCGCGCTGGCCGGCATTCGCCTTCCGGGCAGATTCACCCCGCTTCCCCTCCGGAGGAACGCCCGGTGCTGGGTGGACGGAGGGCACAACCCCGAGGCGGCGCAGGCGATCGCCCGGGAGATCTCCGCTTTCCCTCCCTGGGGACGAGGAGCGCGGGTGGTGGCGTTGTGGAGCATGCTGTCGGACAAGGACGCCGCGGGATACCTGCGCGCCATTTCCCCTTGCGTCGAGGGCGTCGTGACGTACCCGCTCGCCCACGAACGGGGCTCCGATGCATCCGCCCTCGCGCGCCTTTGCCGCGGAAAAGGGATTCCCTGCCGCGCGGCGGGAAACTTCTCCGAAGGCTTTCGCGAGGCGCGGGGCTGGGCGGGGAAACGGGGAGTGGTCCTCGTTTGCGGGTCGCTGGTGGCGGCGGGAGACGCTTACCGCCACAGGGTCGGATCCGTCCCTTGATGCCGCTCCGTCGCATACTCGTGCCGGCGGCTTTCCTGTTGGCGCTGCTTTGCGCGGGCGCACAGGCGCAGGTCCGCTTTCCCGGAAAAGGATTGCCGCCGGAACTCGGAGCCGGCGGACTCCTGTTGAACGGCCCCGTGCACATCACGGCGGATACCCTTTCCTTCGACGAAGACGAAGGGGTTGCCCTGGCGGAAGGGAACGTGGAGGTCTCCCTCGGACCCAGGACGATGCGGGCCGACCGGATCCGCTACGACTCGAAGACGGGAGAGGCGGACCTGACGGGGAATGTGCGGTACAAGGACGCCGACGAGGAGTTCGCCTTCGACCGGATCACGATCAACCTGAACTCCGAAACGGGCATCCTGTACAACGGCAGCATCCGGATCAGCTCGAACAACTACACGATCAGCAGCCGGAAGATCGAGAAAACCGGAAAACAGTCGTTTTCCATCGAGAAGGGCTCTTTGACGACGTGCCCGTGCGAGCCCGAACCCGACTGGAAGTTCGATTTCCGGCGCACGCGGGTCGTCATCGACGGATACGCTTTGGCGAAGGACATCACCTTCCGCGTGCGCGGCGTCCCGCTTCTCTGGCTCCCGTACGCGGCATTCCCGGTCAAGCTGACGCGCCAGAGCGGGCTTCTGCTCCCGAGTTTTTCCAACAACAGCAGAAAAGGCTATACCTTCACCGTTCCGTACTACTGGGCGATCAACCGGTGGAGCGACGCGACGGTGACGGTCGACGCGATGAGCCGGCGCGGCTATCGTCCGGAGGTGGAGTACCGCTTCGTCCCGAACCGGCAATCGGAGGGTGCGATCCGGGGAGCGTTCTTCCGCGACAAGGAATTGGACGACGAACGGTGGCGCGTCTACGGGGAGAACATCTTCCATTCCGGCGACTGGACGGCCAATGCCCGGGTGGAATACCCATCGGACAACCAGTATTACGTGGATTTCGTGGACATCGACCGCTTCCGGTCGGCGCGTCACGCCAAAACCGCCGGATTCATCGGACGGACCGGCGAAAACCTTTCACAGGATCTGTCGGCCGCCTGGTACGAGGAAATGGAACGGCCGTCGAAGGACAACACGGTACAGCGGCTTCCGGAGTACGCCATGACCCTGTTGTCCTACCGCACATCGGTCGCGGACGTGGAGGCGTCGGGCACGGTCGCGGCCACCCGCTTCTACCGCGCCGGCAACGGCGACGACCTCCGGGGGAGGGGGATCGTGAACCTCTCGCGGACGTTCGTCCCGTATCCTTCCGTGTCCCTGACACCGTACGGGTTCGTGAACTTCCTCGGGACACGGTTCGAGAGTTCCCCCGGGAACCGGGAGGAGGCCGGCCGCGTCATTCCGGTGGGCGGCGTGGCGATCGGAGCGGAGGCGCATCGGGATTTTCCCCAAAACGGCCAGGGACTCGTGCACGTGGTGGGATCGACGATCGATTACCGGCATGTCCCCCGGGTTTCCCAGGAGAACCTGCCCATCGTCGATCGATGGTCCCGTCTGGCGCCCCAGAGCCAGGTCGTGATCACCGTCGCCCAGCGGCTTCTCGGGTTCAAGGAGGCGGCGTCTCCCAGGGAGCTGGCTTCCCTCCAGGTGCAATGGGCATACGACGCCGGCGGAAGGATTCCCTCGGGTACGCCGTACGTCGATCCCCTCTCTCCGTTTGTCCGGGCGTTGCGGGACCAGATCGACCTTGGGGCCGGCAGGGCGCCGGGGACGGACGCCGCGTCGGACATCTACGGGAAGCTGGCGTTGAGCCTGATCGACCGGTGGAACTTCCAGGGCGAAACCCTCTTCGATCCCGTGGACGGCACGTTCTCGATGGGAGCGGTGAGCGGGGAGTGGAGGAAGGACAACGATCACAACGCCCGGCTGGAGTACCGGGTTTCCCGCGCCCTGGCGGACGACCTGCGGGGAATCTTCGCGTGGCGTCCGTTCCGGTTCCTGAGGTTGGAGGGCCAGTTGAACTACTCCTTGAGGAACTCCTTCCTCACGAACGGCTCCGCGGGTTTCACGTTGTTGCCCAGAAGCGAATGCTGGAGCGTGGGGTTCTTCACGGAGAGGAAGACCAATCCCAACGACACGAACGTGAAGCTGGTCTTCGGCCTGCGGGGAATCGGGTCCGTGGGGAAGTGACGAGCGGCAAAAAAAACGACATCGTGGAGGAATCGAGATGCGGATCCTGGTCACCGGGGGCGCGGGTTTCATCGGGTCCCACGTCGCCCAAACGTACGTGGACGCGGGGCACGAAGTCCTCGTCCTGGACAACCTTTCCTCGGGCAAGGAGGAGAACGTGCCGGCGGGCGCACGGTTCGTCTTCGGGGATATCTGTTCGGACACGGCCGCCGAGGCGGTCCGGACCTTCCGCCCGGAGGTCGTCAACCACCACGCGGCGCAGATCAACGTGCGGAAATCGGTCGAAGACCCCGTTTTCGACGCCCGGGTGAACATCCTGGGGACGTTGAACCTGCTGGAAGCCGCCCGGAAAAACGGCGTCCGGAAGGTCATCTTCGCCTCGTCCGGCGGGGCGGGGTACGGGGAGCAGGAGTACTTCCCCGCGGATGAGAAGCACCCGTTGCGGCCGGTGTCCCCTTACGGCGTGGGGAAAGTCTCCGTCGAGGGGTACCTGCACTTCCACCGGGTCCAGTACGGCCTGGAGTACACGTCCCTCCGGTACGCGAACGTGTACGGACCGCGCCAGGACCCGCACGGGGAGGCCGGGGTGGTGGCGATCTTCGCCACGCGGCTCCTCCGGGGGCAGACGGCCATCATCAACGGGGACGGCGAACAGACCCGGGATTACGTGTACGTGGGCGACCTCGTCCGCGCGAACCTCGAGGCGCTGACGCGGGGCGACGGGTTGGGGATCAACATCGGGACGGGATTCGAAACGGACGTCAACACCCTGTTCCACAGGCTGCGGGAGCTGGCGGGGAGCGGCCAGGACGAGATCCACGGCCCGGGAATGCCCGGGGAACAGCGCCGGTCCGTCATCGACAACCGGCTGGCTTACGACGAATTGGGATGGTATCCTAATGTGCCATTGGACGACGGGCTCGCACTCACGCTGGCGTACTTCCGAGACAAGGTGAAATCCTCCGGCAGCCGGTAGACATGCGCATCGAGAACATACGGAATTTCTCCATCATCGCCCACATCGACCACGGGAAGTCCACGCTGGCGGACCGCCTGATGGAACTCACCGGCACCTTGTCGGGCCGGGAAAAGGTCGAGCAGTTCCTGGACAAGATGGATCTCGAGCGGGAGCGGGGGATCACCATCAAGGCGCAGACCGTCCGGATGCGGTACACGGCGTCCGACGGCAAGGAGTACACGCTCAACCTGATCGATACCCCCGGACACGTCGATTTCTCCTACGAAGTGTCCCGGTCCCTGTGCGCCTGCGAGGGCGCGATCCTCGTCGTGGACGCTTCCCAGGGAGTGGAGGCCCAGACGCTGGCGAACGTGTACCTTGCCCTCGACCAGGACCTCGAGGTCCTGACGGTGCTGAACAAGATCGACCTGCCCAACGCCGAGCCCGACCGGGTGAAGCGGGAGATCGAGGACGTCATCGGCCTCGACACCACGGAGATGCTCTCCGTCAGCGCCAAGAAGGGGACCGCGGTCCCGGAGCTTCTGGAGCGTCTCGTCCGGCAGATCCCGCCCCCGCAGGGTGATCCCGCCGCGCCGGCGAAAGCCCTGATCATCGATTCGTGGTTCGACAATTACGTCGGCGTGGTCGTGCTGGCGCGGGTATTCGACGGGGAGGTCCGGCCGGGCCAACGGATCTCCTTCATGGCCACGGGACGCTCCTTCGAGGTCCAGAAAGTCGGGGTCTTCTCCCCCCACCCGCAGGAGGTGGAGCGCCTCGGCGCCGGCGAGGTGGGTTTCGTCATCGCGAACATCAAGGACCTGACGGAAACCAAGGTCGGCGACACGATCACCGACGCGCGCAACCCGGCGGCGACCCCCATGCCGGGGTTCAAGGTGGTCCACCCGATGGTGTTCGCGGGGATCTACCCGCTGGCGTCCGACCAGTACCCGCAGCTCCGCACGGCCATCGAGAAGCTGCGCCTGAACGACTCCTCGTTCACGGCGGAACCGGAAAGCTCCGTGGCCTTGGGGTTCGGTTTCCGGTGCGGGTTTCTCGGGCTGCTCCACATGGAGATCATCCAGGAGCGCCTCGAGCGGGAATACAACATGGAGCTGATCTCCACGGCGCCCACCGTCGGCTACCGCGCCGTGAAGAAGGACGGCTCGGTCGTCGAGGTGGACAGCCCCGCGCGGCTGCCGGAGCCTCTCGAACTGGAGCACATCGAGGAACCGATGATCCTGGCGACGATCCACCTGCCGTCGGAGTACCTGGGGGGCGTCCTCAAGCTGTGCGAGGAGCGCCGCGGGGTGCAGCGGCAGATGAAGTTCGCCTCCACGAACCGGGTGATCCTCGAGTACGAGCTGCCGCTGAACGAGATCGTCCTCGATTTCTACGATATGCTGAAGACCGCTTCCAGAGGGTACGCCTCGATGGATTACGAATTCCACCAGTTCCGCCGTTCGGACCTGGTCAAGCTCGACATCCTGCTGAACGGGGACACGGTGGACGCCCTGTCGCTGATCGTGCACCGGGAAAACGCGTACCCCAAGGGGCGGGAGGTCACCGTGCGGCTGCGGAAGCTGATCCCCCGGCAGATGTTCGAGGTCGTCATCCAGGCGGCCATCGGGTCCAAGGTCATCGCGAGGGAATCGGTCAAGGCGATCCGGAAGAACGTGCTGGCCAAATGTTACGGCGGAGACATCACCCGCAAGAGGAAGCTCCTGGAGAAGCAGAAGGAGGGGAAAAAGCGGATGAAGCAGGTCGGGTCCGTGGAGATCCCCCAGGAGGCGTTTCTGTCCATCCTGAGAGTCAAGGAGTAGGGATGAAAGGGAACAAGGG
>JAJZRM010000192.1 GCA_021802685.1 Deltaproteobacteria bacterium
GGGCGATCCGTTTCTTGAAGCGCGTCCTGTGCGACCGGTTCCCGCTCGACACCATGGAAGGGGCGTTGTCGCTGATGGGGACTTCCCAGGAGGAAGGGGAGGCGATCCTCTCCTCGCTGGAGTTCAAGGGGCTGCTGAAGGCGGACCTGGAGCAGGTCGCCTTCGTCGACGATCCCGTGCTGGCCGACTTCCTGTACTGGGCCTACGAGAGGGGAATTCTAGGGAAGGGCGTGTCGCAGGTGACGTCCGCGATCGTGCAGGCGCGGTTGGCGCCCGCGCCCATGGACGCCGGGCAAGGGGAAGCCCACGCCCGGCGCGTCGTCGTCGTGAAGGAACTGATGCGGAAATGGGACCTCCGGGAGGTCCCGCGGCTGATCTTCGAATTCGGGCCGTTCCGCGAAAAGTTCGGCCGGAAAGGGTTGCTCGAGGTCGTCATCGGCATGGAGCACGAGGCGGTGCGGGTCCGGCTTCCGAAGATCTCCTCCGTCTCCACGGGGTACCGCGCCCACCGGGGCGGCCCTCGCTTCGACTTCGACCTCGTGGCATACGGCTTCCTGGACGAGGAGTTCTCGGAGGAGAACCTGGTCATCTGGGCGGTCGACGTGGTGCCGGAGAAAAGCCTGGGCGCGCGCGGCGTGGAACATTTCGAGAACCGGTGCCGGCTCCTCGCCCTCGAGAAGGGCCTCCCGGCGGACCGCCTCCGGAAGTGGATGCTCCTCAACGAGACGGCGGACCCGGCGGCGGTGGACCTCGCGGGGCGGTACGGCATCCACCTGTCCCACCCCACGCAGCTCCGGCTCTTCCTCAACCTCTTCGGCCTCGAGGAGTTGGAAAGGGCGCCGGAAGCCGAGCGGCACGCCGGGGCCCACCCTGCGCCCACGGACAAGCCGTTGGAGTACGAACTGGTTCTCCCGATAAAGGCCGACTCCGAGATGGTCGCGGCCCGCGTCGCCGAGGAGGTGGCGGCGTTCGCCGCGGTGGACGCCGATACCGTGGACCGCATCAAGATGGCGATCATCGAGGCGTGCATCAACGCGTTCGAGCACAGCGCCTCCGTCACGGGCAAGGTCCGCCTGCGCTATCTCCTGTCCCCGGGGAAGATCGAGCTGTTCGTCCAGGACGACGGGAAGGGGTTCCAGGCCGGAAAGGCCGGGGGCGAGTCCAAGAAAAACCGCGGGTGGGGGTTGAAGCTGATCCGGGAGCTGGTGGACGAGGTGGAGATCGACACGGGCATGGACGGAACGGTCATCCGCATGGTGAAATACCTGGAAAGCGCGGGGATCGACAAGGGGAATACTTCGAAAGAGGAGGGGCAAAGCGGCCCCGAGTGAGGGATGATGTTGACGAACGAGAAGGTCGTAACCAGGGACGAAAGCGGCACGCTCGTGGTATACGTCGGCGGCTACCTGAACAGCTCGCTGGGAGAAGAAGTCGAGAAGATCGTGGGCTCCCGCGTCGATGGGGGCATGCGCCGGCTCCTGCTGAACTTCGGGCAGACGCGCATGGTCAACAGCATCGGCATCTCGTTCATCATCGGGGTCGTCGAAAAGGTGATGGAGGAGCGGGGCCGGCTGGCGTTCTGCGAAGTGAGCCGCATCAACCGGGACCTCTTCCAGGTGACGGGGCTCGCCAAGCACGTCCGCTCGTTCGATACGGAGAAAGAGGCGCTGGAGTTCCTCACCGGGAACGCCTGACCGGCGTTCCTATGGAATCGTCGAGAGGATTTCCCGCAGCCCCGCCACGCCCCGGGCGAAATGCTCCTTGCGGTGGGGCTCGATCGTGAGGATCGGGCGGGCTCCGGCATCGAGCGCCGCCAGCAACACTCCCCGGAAGTTGATGGTCCCTTCCCCGACGGGCAGGTGGTCGTCCCGCCGTCCCCGGTTGTCGTGGACATGCATCAGCCGGATCCCTTCGCCGAACGCTTCCGCCCACCGGTGCAGCGGCACCTGCGAGAACAGCGCCGCGTGCCCGGGGTCGAAGCAGAAATGGAGCCGGGGGGAACCCACCGCCTCGCGCAGGCGGAGCAGGTGGTCCGGCGCCTCGTCGAAGACGTTCTCCACGAACAGCTGCGTGCCGGCCTTTTCCGCCGCTTCCGCGAGCTCCCCGAAGGAGCGCCTGGCGGAAGCGAGCCATTCCTCCGCGTGAAAGTCGAACAGCCAGCCGAAGTACCCGCCGTGGACGACGATTCCCACGGGATGGAGGATCGGGGCGAGGGCGATCGCCTGGGAGATCCGCCGCACGGAGAGCCGCCTCGCCTCCTCGTCCTGGGCGCCGGGCCAGACGTCCCGGAACGGGGCGTGGAAGGAAAGGGAGCGGATCCCGGCCGAACGGAGCGATTCGGCCGTGCCTTCCGCCTCCGCGGGGGTCAGCGCGTCGAGGGTTTCGGCCGACAAGTATATTTCCGGCCCCACGCCGCTGTCGCGCAGGGAGCGGACCGTTTCCGCCTGCCGCAGCATCCCGTAGGGAACGGTGGAGTGTATGGACCAGGACATCGCGTGAAAATACTCCATCCCGGGGGTTCGGGCAAGGGGCGGATGCGCCCGTGGATGCGCCCGGCCGCGGAAATTGGTTTTGACATCGAATTCCCGTATACTGTATCCGTTGGAAAGCATGTCATCCTTCCAAGGACAGGTGTCCGCCGTTGCAAAAGTTGAGAGTCCGGATCGACAACCATCTGACCCTGCGCGAACGGATCGTCTCCACGATCCGGAGCGCCATCGTGAACGGCCAGCTCCGTCCCGGCACCCGCATCGCCGAGCCGGAGCTCGCGGAGAAGTTCGGGATCAGCCGCACCCCCATCCGGGAAGCGTTCCGCCAGCTGGAATCCGAGGGGTTCATCTCCGTGATTCCCCGGAAAGGGGCGATCGTCGCCTCCTTCTCCGCGCAGGACGTCTCGAACTTCTACGACCTGAAGATGATCCTCGAAGGGTACGCGGCGAAAACGGCGACGATGCTGCTCTCCGAAAGCGAAATCACGAGGATGGAAACGCTCAACCGGCAGATGGAACTGGCCTCCGGGAAGAAGGACCTGCGACGCGTGCTCGAGCTGCACAACGAATTCCACGACATCTTCCTGCGCGCCTGCGGGAACGAAAAGCTCCACCAGATCGTCCAGAACATGGTCATGCAGTTCCAGCGGTTCCGGATGATCCTCGCCATGCCGGGGAAGGTCGAGGGGTCGATCGAGCAGCACGTGGAGATCATCGACGCATTCCGCAAGCGCGATCCCGCCCTTGCGGAGAAGCTGATCCAGCGCAACGCGCTCTACGGAAAGAAAATCCTGTTGAAGGAGCTGGCGAAAGGCTGAAAACAAGCCGCAGCGGCCCTTCGCCACTTCGCCATGCCCGACAACAAAAGAGTGCGCAACCTCCCCTCGGTGGCGTCCCTGCTCGAGCGGGACGCCGTGAAATCCTTGCTGCGCTCCCACCCCCGGGCCGTGGTGGTCGGCGCGGCGCGCCGGGTCCTCGACGCGATCCGCGCCGGGGACGCGGAAGGGAGCGCGCCTTCCCGGAACACCTGGACCGACAGGATCCTCGAGCGCCTGCCCGCCGAAATCGCCGCGGAGGAGGCCCTTCCGATGCGCCGCGTGATCAACGCCGCCGGGGTGGTCGTCCACACGAACCTGGGCAGGGCCCCTCTCCCCGGGGAAGCGCTGGCCGCCGTCGCGGAGACGTCCCGCGGCTACTGCAACCTCGAATACGACCTCGATGCCGGGGAGCGCTCCTCCCGGTTGGCGCACGTGGAGGGGATGCTCCGCGCGCTCACCGGGGCGGAATGCGCCCACGTCGTGAACAACAACGCCGCCGCCCTCCTGCTGTGCCTCGCGGGCCTCGCCCGGGGGAGGGAGGTGATCGTCAGCCGCGGGGAACTGGTGGAGATCGGCGGTTCGTTCCGAATCCCCGATATCATGGCGGAGAGCGGGGCGCGTCTGGTGGAGGCGGGGACCACGAACAGGACGCGCATCGAGGATTACGAGCGCGCCATCACCGGGCAGACGGCCCTTCTCCTGAAGGTCCACCGGTCCAACTTCTCCATCCACGGCTTCACGGAGGACGTATCCGCCGCGCAGCTGGCGCGGCTCGGCGGCCGCGCCGGGATCCCCGTCCTGGAGGACCAGGGCTCGGGGGCGCTTATCGACCTTGCGGCCGACGGGATACCGGGAACGGTTTCGCTGCGCAAGGCCCTCGACGCCGGCCCCGGCATCGTCACCGCGAGCGGGGACAAGCTGCTGGGCGGACCGCAGGCGGGGATCGTCGTGGGGAAGGAGGAGCTGGTCGCCCCGCTGAAGAAGCACCCCCTGTCGCGGGCGCTGCGGATGGACAAGATGCGCCTGGCGGCGCTCTCCGCGGTCCTTCGGCTGTACGCGGACGAACGGCGGGCGCGGACGGGCGTCCCCGTCCTGCGAATGCTTCTCGAACCGGAAGAGCGGGTGCGCGCGAGGGCGTTCCGCCTGGTCCGGAAGATCCGCGCCCGGGCCTCCGCCGCGCTCCGGTTGTCCGTGGAGCGGGGCGGCACCTCCCCCGGCGGAGGGGCGCTGCCCGACGTCTTCCTCCCGACCGCCTGCGTGGCGGTCTCCCATCCGGAAGTTCCCGAGGGGAAACTCCTCGCGCGCCTGCTGCGCGGCGACCCGCCCGTGGTCGCGCGGCTGGGGAAGGGGAAACTCCTGCTCGACCTGCGCACCGTCCGGGACGACGAGGTTCCGGCGCTCGCCGGGGCGGTCGCGGAGGCCGAGAAGAACGATTGACCGGCCTTCGCAAAGATGGTTAGAGTAGTGGGAATCATGTCCGTTCATGCCGGCCGATGCTGAACTCGAGCGTCCTCGTTCTCAACCGGGCCTTCTTCCCGGTCCACGTCACCAACGTGCGGCGCGCCTTCTGCCTTCTTTACACGGGGCTCGCCCAGGCCATCAACGAGCAGTACGAGACGTTCGACTACCCCTCGTGGAACGCCCTGGCGGTCGCGGCGGGGGATGACGCCGTCGGCCTCGTCGGGCGCGCGGTGCGGGTCCCCCGGGTGGTGGTCCTCGTCGCGTACGACCGCATCCCCCGGCGGAACGTCCGGTTCAGCCGCCGGAACATCTTCGTCCGGGACCGCAGCACCTGCCAGTATTGCGGCCGTTCCTTCCCCACCAGCGAACTCAACCTCGACCACGTGGTTCCCAGGTCCCAGGGGGGGACGACCAGCTGGGAGAACATCGTCTGCAGCTGTGTACCCTGCAACAAGCGGAAGGGGGGGAACCATCCCGGCCAGGCGGGGATGCGGCTGGTCTCGACGCCCGTCACGCCCCGCTGGTCCCCCGAGTACGCGTTCTCCCTCCGGCGGCCCATCCACAAGGAGTGGGTCCCGTTCCTCAACGTGGTCGACTTCACCTATTGGAACCTCGAGCTCCGGGATTGACCGTCTCCCTCCTGTTCGTCGTCGGCCGCCCCGTGGCCCATTCCTTGAGCCCCGCCATGCACAACGGCGTCATCGCGCGCCTGGGCCTGCCGCTGCGCTACATCCCCGTGGACCTTCCGCGCGGCCGCCTGCGCGGTTTCCTGCGCATCGTCCGGGAGGCGAACTTCCTGGGAGGGAACGTCACCATCCCGTTCAAGGAGGCGGCGGCGGACCTTTCGGATTCCCGCTCGGAGGCCGTCGCCGCGTGCGGGGCCGCGAACACCCTCGTCGTCCGGGAAGGAACGCTCCACTCGGACAACACCGACGGGGACGGTTTCCTCGACGCGCTCGATGGACGTGGATGGGGCCGGCGGCACGCCGGGGTCGTCCTGCTGGGGGCGGGGGGCGCCGCGCGGGGGATCGCCTTCGCCCTCGGGAAATCCGGCGCGCGGCGGATCGTTCTGCTGAACCGGAACCCCCGGAGGGCGGAAGAGGTCGTCCGGGCGCCTTCCCCCCGGCTTCCGTCCGTTGCGTTTTCCACCGGCGACCTCGAACCGGGCACGCTCGAGCAGACTTTTCGCGGCGCCGACCTCATCGTCCAGTGCACTCCGCGGGGCCTCCTGGAGGAATGGGAACAATTTCCGTTCGAAGCAGTAAAGAAATCCACC
>JAJZRM010000193.1 GCA_021802685.1 Deltaproteobacteria bacterium
CACGAAGTGAAGGTGCGGCGCCCTCTGGATGCTGCGCCGCTTTCGAATCGTACAGCCAAGGAAGGTGAACCCTTCCTTCCCCCGCCGCAAGTCGACCATCCGGGTTTTCTCCGGGTGCAGCATAAGACCCAGGCGCTCCATGATGATGCCGACGCGCCTTTGCGCTTCCTTTGCCTGCGACTCCGTTCTACACATCACCACGAAGCCGTCGGCATACCGCACCAAGAGTCCCAGATGCTTGCACTCCTGCTCCCAGATACGGTCAAGGTCGTGCAGGTAGATGTTGGCCAGAAGCGGAGAGATGACCCCGCCCTGCGGCGTGCCGGCGAGCGTCTCCCTCACCGTACCGTCCTCCATCACACCGGCCAATAGCCACTTGCGGATCAACTTCACCACCCGCCGGTCCGAGATCCGTTCCAACACCATCGCCATCAGTTTCTCCCGGTCGATCGTGTCGAAGTACCCACGGATGTCCGCGTCGAACACGACGTTGTGGCCCCGGTTGCCCGCCCCACGGATGGCTTCCAGCGCCTGCGTCGCGTTCCTCTTCGGGCGGAAGCCGTAACTCACCGGCAGAAAATCCGCCTCGAAGATCGGCTCGATGACGAGTTTTGCCGCCATCTGCGTCACGCGGTCCCGTACCGTCGGTATCCCAAGCGGCCGCCGCTTCCCGTCTGCCTTCGGAATGTACCGCCGCCTCACCGGGCTCGGGCGGTAACGGCCTGTCACGAGGTCGGATCGGATGCCATCGAGGAACACATCAACTCCCTTCTCCTCGATGGAACGAATCGACTCCTCATCCACGCCTGCTGCCCCTCGATTGCTGCGCACCCGATTCCATGCTTCCTGCAGGACGTCACCCCTGCAGATCCGGTCGTACAACGCATGGAACCGCCGTGTCCTGCTCCGCTTGGCGCTCACGTACAGCTTGCGCTGGAGTTCTCGCACTTTGTCTATGGGGGTGTTGGGCCTCACGGCCATGCCCTCGCGCTTACCCCCGGCGCAAACGTGACCGAAGCAGGGTCCCTTCCCTCCAGCGGGTTCTCGCCGCCTTCACAGGTACTACGAACCCCTCGGACTCCCTCCCGGCTCCGCGCGATTTCAGCTCCCGCCTTATACGCGCGGTCTTTGCCCGACAAAGGCTGCCGGGTAGGGTCTCTCCTGTTCCGCATCATCCCTTCGTAACGTGCCGCCGCCCATACCCCGGGGAGGCCCAGTGTCCGTTCCGGAACGGGGACACTGTGTGTTGCCTTCGCCGTGACATGAGCGGCTCGGCCCTCCCGAACACCTTTCGGCTGATAATGTGACGAGGCTGAAGCGTTCACCTTGTTGCGGCCCGCTCCTTCGCTCCCTCCGACTTCGAGGCTCTCGACGCACCGCTTGGCATACGGAATCTCTCCCGTATACTGGTGCCTGCTTCCGGGCGCTCCGGCGCTTACCCGGACCGGACTTCCACCGGTGGGGATGATGAGGCTTTCAGGACGCACCATGGTGCACATGATACCAGAGAACCCGGCGGAGGGCGCGGCTCCCGGCGCCAGGTCAGGCGTCGAGCGCTTTCCGCACCTTCTCCGCGAATACCGCGGGTGAGAACGGTTTTTCGATCAGTTCGATCCCTTCCTCGAGAACGCCGTGTTGCCCGATGGCGTTGTCGGTGTAACCGGACATGTAGAGCACCTTGATCCCGGGGCGGTCCCAGGCGATGCGGTTCGCCAGGACCCGGCCGCTCATGCCCGGCATCACGACGTCGGTGACCAACAGATGGATCGGCTCCCGGTGTTCCCGTGAAACCCGGAGCGCCTCTTCCCCGTTGGAAGCGACCAGGACCGGGTACCCGTTGATGGCGAGGACCTGGCGGACCAGGTTCCGCACTCCCGGATCGTCCTCCACGACAAGGATCGTCTCCTGACCGCCCGCGGGCTTTTCCGGCCCGGCTTCCTCGTCCCGCGAAGGGATCCCCTCGACAGCTGGCAGGTAAATGCGGAAGATCGTTCCCCGGCCCGGGTCGCTCTCCACGGTGATGTGCCCCTTGCTCTGGCTGACGATCCCCTCCACCGTGGACAATCCCAGACCGGTCCCCTTTCCATGTTCCTTCGTGGTGAAAAACGGATCGAAGATCTTCGACATCGTCCCCTGGTCCATTCCCGTGCCCGTATCCGATACGGACAACACGACGTGCTCCACGGCCGCGAGGGGAGGGTGCTCCCGGATGAACGATTCGGACAGGAGGATCGTTTCCGTCCCGATGGTCAGCGTTCCGCCGTTCGGCATGGCGTCCCGGGCGTTGATCGTGAGGTTCAGGATGACCTGTTCGACCTGCCCCGGATCCACCAGCACGGACGGGAGGTCTCCCTGCAAAGAGAACGACAGCTCGATGTCCTCTCCGATCAGGCGCCGCAACATCGTCATCATTCCCTTCACGACATCGTTCAAACTGACGACTTTCGGCTGGAGAAGCTGCTTGCGGCTGAAGGCGAGCAGCTGGCGGGTCAGGTCCGCCGCACGGTCCGCGGCCTTCCGGATTTCGGATACCTCTTTCCGGAACGGCTCCCCTCCCCCCGGCCGGTTCAATACGAGGTGGCTGTACCCGATGATGACGGACAGGAGGTTGTTGAAGTCGTGGGCGACGCCTCCCGCCAGCTGTCCGATCGCCTCCATCTTCCGGGACTGGGCGAGCTGGTCCTCGAGCTTCCTCCAGCCGGTGACGTCCCGCAGGAAGCTGAGCGAAGCCTGCTGCCCTTCCCACGTCGTGAAGACCACGCTGTTCTGGATCCAGAGGGTTTCCCCCGCGCCGGAAATCGCCCTGAATTCATACCGCGCGGGAGCATCCTCGCCCCGCATCCTCGCCATGTGGAACCGCTCCACCCTGTCCCGGTCGTCGGGGTGTATGAACCGTACGAAGGTACCGCCCACGATCGTTTCTTCCGGCACATCCAGGATTTGCGCCACGCGGGGATTGGCGAACAGCACGGTCCCGTTCCGGGCGATCAGGATGCCGTCGTTGGCGTTTTCGACGACCAGGCGGTAATTCTCCTCGGAGGACTGCAACTCTTCCGCCTGTTTCGAGGTGAGCGCCATCTCTTCCTTGAGCTCCGCCGCCACGCGCGCCACCGACCGCCGGAGGCTCCGGTTCCATCCCGCCAGCACCAGGATCAACACCGCCCCCAGGACGACCCCCTGGACCAGGTACTTCAGGTTCCGGGGGGACAAAGGCGGAGATCCGTACCATTTGCGCTCGATTTCCTCCCGCTCCCGGGCGGTGATCCGGGCAAATCCCTCCTCCACTTTTTCGAGGATCGCGCTGTTCCCCTTGAGGACGGCCCGATGAAATTCACCGGTATAAAGAGGGGCGGAGACGTTGAACCGGTCGTGGATGCCCATTTTGTACAGGAAGTACATGGCCGGGGGCTTGTCCGCGACGAACACCGAAATCTTGCGGTCCCTTGCCGCCTGAACGATGTCCTCGTAGCTGTCGAAGGGGATCAACCGGTCCGCCCCGCGCTTTGCCAGGTATTCGACCGAGGCGTCCCCGGTCTTGACGGCGACGGGAAATCCTTTCAGGGAGGAGGCGTCCGTGATCCCGGAGATGTTCCTATCGAAGAAGACCGGTACATCCAGTTTCGCGTAAGGTTTTGAAAATTCGAAGATGCGGCTCCTGGGCTCGTTGAGGAAGATGGTGTCGATGACATCGAACTCGCCGGCACCCATCCGCCGGAGGGCTTTCCCCCAAGCCATGGCGTGGATCTCGGCCCGAATGCCGGTTTTCCGCTCCCACAAGCGCCACTGGTCGATCAGGATCCCCTGAAGAATCCCGTTGTTGTCATGAAATACGTACGGGGGGTAGTTGTCGTCCATCACCACCTTGATGGTCCGGGGAGAACCCTGCGGAGGGGAAGGGGAAGCGGCGGCATGAAGGGACACGGCGGCGGCCGCGAAGACGACCAACAGAAATACCGGAACACCGATCCGCCGGCCTCGGTTCATCGAAACCCCTGGAACGATGCGCACCTAATTTATGAACCGCGTTCAAGAATAGCGCGTCCCACGGGAAAAGTCACCTCGCCGGGCGATTCCAACGGGCCAAAGAGGCGGTTCTCGGCTTTTTCAAAGCGATCCGATATCATTGAACGGAACCGGGAACCCGGCGGGGAGGAACGGAGTGGATCAACCCGTCCTGTATTTCAGGTACTTTCTGGAAATGTACTTTTTCGGCGTGGTCAAGATCCTGCCGATCGTCAACCCGTTCAGCACGATCCCCCTCCTGCTGGCCCTGACGCCGGGGGGGACCCCGGAAAGGCGGGCGCGGGAAGCGCGCCGGGCGTCGACCTACGCGGCGATCATCCTGATCGGCTCCCTGTTCATCGGCAGCCTGGTCATCGAGTTCTTCGGGATCTCCCTCGAGGCGCTGCGCATCGCGGGAGGGCTGGTCATTTCCATCATCGGGTTCCGCATGCTCTTTCCCGGGCCGGAGGCCAGCTCGATCGCCGATCCGCTCGGCGGACAGGGGGCCATGGACATCGCCTTCATTCCGCTGGCCATGCCGAGCTTAAGCGGTCCCGGGTCGATCGCCGTCGTCATCACCGCATCCACGGAGATCTTCGGCGGCCGCGGTGTGGCGGTAAAATCGTTGGGCATCGGCGCCGCCGTTTGCGCGATCATCACCGTGGGAATCATCAGCTGGCTGGTCCTGCGCTCGAGCAACCGGATCGCGAAACACCTGGGCGATCATGGAATCGAGTCGATCAAGAGATTCATGGGATTCCTGCTGATCTGCATCGGGGTGCAGTACATCGCCTCCGGGATCCAGCAGTTCTTCCGCCTCGCCTGACCCGGAACGGGGCAAGGGGGTTACGGCGCGCTCCCGCCTCCGCCGGTCCGGTAAACGAAGTTCGGCTGGACGGCCTTGATGCGCGGGTCCCGCCTTCCGAGTTCCTCCATTTTCTCCGGACCCGGGTCCTCGTCGAGGGTCACGAGGAAGATGTACCCCCCCAGGCCCTTGATGCCCTTGATCCCGAAACGCCCATAGATATCCGCAATAGCTTCGACGCCCGCCTGCCCCTCGAGGGTGACGAGGTATTCCCCGGGCATCCCGGCCTGACGGAAGGAGACATCCTTCGGCGCCGGCCCGGGGGCGGACGGCGGACGGGCGCAGGCGGTTCCCGCAACCATGCCTGCCATGACCGCGACTATTGCGACAAGGCGCCGGAAACCGGGTTTCATGCCGCCTCCTATTGCACTGCCGCCGCCAGGCCCGTGGGCGGGTTGATGTACGCCAGGGAAGACACGGCGTCGATCGCCTTGCCGGTGGCGGTTTTGCCGTCAAGCGCGGCCACCGGCCGGCCGCCTTGCAGAATGGCGTTCACGACCTCGGTGTAGGAATACCGCGGGTTGTAGGCGCGCAGCAACGCGGCCAGCCCGGCGACCTCGGGAGTGGCCATGGACGTGCCGCTCGAAACGGCGTAACTCGTTGCGTCGAGGGTCAGCGTCCTGATTCCGAACATCGTGATCGCCACGCCGCGATCCGTCTGGAGGGGGTCGGATTGAAGTTGAAAGCCGACGCTGCAGTTCGCGCCGATGCAGTCCGAGATATCCCACTCTCCGGGGATGAGGTTCGGATACGTCGAAATCCCCGTGACGTCATCGGCGACGGTTCCACCGGCGAAGGGATCGCCGCCCGCGACTGCGTAGCCGACGCGGAAATGATCGCCGTTGACGACATTGATCGCGGCGGCGAGCTCCAGCCGCGCCGCATCGATGCCCGCGAGGTTGAAGGATTTGCGGACCCTGTCGTCCGTGGCGTTGTTGTACTGTGCGGAAGGATACGCGGCGGGGTCGAGCAGGAACGCAGTGGGAACGCCGTCCAGGGAAAGGGTCCCGAAAGCCCAGCCGCCCGCCGTGGTCGTGCTGGTCGTCCACCCCGAGGTCAGGTTGTCCGTCACGACCCCGGCCGTTCCGGCCCACGTGCTCAGGATATCGGTCCCGGGCGCGACGACGTCAACGCTCGTGGTTCTGTAGTGCGAAAAGCTTGCTAGCAGATCGCC
>JAJZRM010000194.1 GCA_021802685.1 Deltaproteobacteria bacterium
CGGTCGCCGTGCTGCTCGCGGCGGCGGGACTGATCGTCGGGACCTTCACCCTGACCGGCCTGGGGCTCAAGATCTCCTCCCTCATCATGTCCGTGAGCGGCGGATCGCTCCTGGCCGCCCTGGTGCTTTCGCTGCTCGCCTCGATGCTCATCGGCCTGAGCCTGCCCATCACGGCCACCTACATCATGACCGTGGTCATGGTCGCACCGGCCCTGGTCAAGATCGGCGTTCCGGAGCACGTGGCGCACCTGCTCGTCTTCTACTTCGCCGTGCTTTCCGAGGTTTCCCCGCCGGTCGGCCTTTCCCCCTGCGCCGCCGCGGCGGTCACGGGCGGGAACCCGTTCGGCTCGATGATGCAGGCATGGAAATATTCCCTCCCGGCCTTCCTGGTGCCGTTCTTCTTCTCGGCGAGCGCCTCCGGTCACAGCCTCCTGATCGTGGGCGGGAACTGGCCCGATTTCCTCGTCGCCGTCTCGACCAGCGTCTGTTCCCTGTTTTTCGTCTCCCTGGGGATCATCGGGTACCTGCGCAACGCGATCCCCATGATCGAGCGGGCGCTGCTGTTCCTGCTGGCTTTCGCCATGGTGGTCTTTCCCATCGGCTGGTCCGTCCAGGGGCTGGCGCCGCTGGTCGCCGGAGGAGTGGTGATGACGCGTCACCTGACGGTCCGCAATTCACAATCCCAAGGAGGTGGCCAATGAACAAGAGAGGTTCCATGGCAATTGCCGCGGCCGCGCTGATCCTCGCCGTGGCGATGGTGTTCGCCGCGGGAGCGGCCGAGCAGCCCAAGCAGGAGAAGTTCTCCTTCAGCATCGTCACCGGCGGCACCGGCGGCGTCTGGTATCCGCTGGGCGGCGCGATCGGCGGCGTCATCGGGAAAAACGTTCCCGACACCGAGGCGACCTCCGAGGCCACGACGGCCGCGATCGACAACATGAAGCTGCTGGGCGCCGGAAAGGCGGGAATGGCGTTCGCATACGACTATCACGTCGGCTGGGCGAACGACGGCAAGGTCCCGGGAATCCCCGCGAAACACAACATCCGGCTGGTGATGGGCTTCTACGAGCAGCCGCTCCACATCGTGACCAAGGAAGGCACGGGCATCGCTTCCGTCATGCAGCTCAAGGGCAAGCGCGTCTCCGTCGGCGCCCCGAACAGCGGCACGGAGGAACAGGCCGATTACGTCCTCAAGGCGCTCGGCATCGACTGGAAC
Organism: Deltaproteobacteria bacterium; assembly: GCA_021802685.1. Classification (GTDB taxonomy): domain Bacteria; phylum Desulfobacterota; class Deferrimicrobia; order Deferrimicrobiales; family Deferrimicrobiaceae; genus UBA2219. Next base: position 1,214 of record JAJZRM010000194.1, read on the forward strand.
AAGGACATCAAGAAGGAAAAACTCGGCGCCGGCGAATCCGTCTCGGCGCTGAAGGACGGCAAGATCGACGCCTTCTTCTGGAGCGGCGCCGTCCCGACCGCCTCGATCATCGATATGGCCTCGACCCCGGGCACCCGGATGGTGCTGCTGCCCGTGGGCGGGGAAACCGCGGAAAAGATCATAAAAGTGAATCCCGGCGTGTTCCATAAGACGATCTTCCAGAAAGGGAGCTACAGCGGCGTGGATCGCGACATCGAGGCGATCGCCATCACGGCCGTCCTCCAGGCGCTGGATACCTTCCCGGAGGACCGTCTCTACCGGATCCTGCAGGCGATCTTCGACCACAAGGCCGAGTTGGCCGCCGTGTGGAAAGGCGCCAACGCGCTGACGCCGCAGAAGGCCGTCGGACAGGTGACTCCGGATGCGCTCAAATACCTCCACCCGGGCGCGCGGAAGTTCTTCAAGGAAAAGGGCGTGCTGAAGTAGCGCGGGAAATGCGCCGCAGGGGACCGTTCGCCGCCGGGATCGCGGCTTCCCTCCTCGCCCTCGGGCTGCTCTCCCGGGTCGTGCCTCCGGGTTACACGCGGGTCGACCTGGCGGTGGACGCCCGGGGCGGGAAGATCCTCTCCGCCGCCCTGTCGGACGGCGAACGGGTGACCCTCACATGGCGCAATTCCCAGTTCGGCCTCCGTGTCAAGGAGGTCTTCGTCGCGCGGGGCGGCGTCCTGGTCCAGGACCGTGTCACCTTCTCGCAACCGGACGGCACGCCGCCCCCGCGGGTATCCCCCCGGGACGTCGACGACCTCTACCACACGGGGGGAGCCTTCGACGCGCGGGGGCTCTCGCGGCCGTTTCGCCGGATCGTGTACCGGATCGGCGAGATCGGCGACCCGAAACTGCGGGTGGGGAACGAAACCGTCTCCTTGAAGAAGGCGGCGGGGTTCGGGGGACGGGTGATCCTCACCGCGACCCGGCCCGCCCTCCATGAGATCCTCCGGCTCGGGTTGATCGACGGGTAGCGGGCGTCAGCGCGATACCCGGCCGTCCAGCACCTCCCGAACTTTTCTCGCCAACGTAGCCGGGCCGAACGGCTTCGGGATGAAGGGAATCCCCGTGATCAGGATGAAGGACTCGTGCACCACGTTGGCCGTATACCCGCTCATGAAGATCACCTTCAGGTCCGCCCTCGTCTTGCGCATCTCCTCGTATGCTTCCTTTCCTCCCTTTCGGGGCATCACCACGTCGAGAACCGCCAATTCGATCCGGTCACGGTTCTCCCCGAACACCTCCACCGCTTCCTCGCCGTTCCGGGCGGCCAGCACGGTGTACCCCAGGTCCATCAGCGTCCGCTCCGCGAGCATCCGGACCGACTCGTCGTCCTCGGCGAGAAGAACGGTTTCCGTCCCGCCCTGGATTTCCGGCGGCTCGGAACGGACGATCTCGTCGGGGGCCGCTTCGACCGGGGGAAGGTAGATCTTGAAGGTCGTACCTTTCCCGGGCTCGCTGTACAGGTGGATGAACCCGTTGTGCTGTTTCACGATCCCGTAAACCATCGCGAGGCCGAGCCCGGTCCCCTTTTCCGCCCCCTTCGTCGTGAAGAACGGCTCGAACACGCGTTCCTGGGTTTTCTGATCCATCCCGATCCCCGTGTCCGAGACCGTGAGGACCACGTACGCGCCCGCTTTCATGTACGGGTGGAAACGGACGTATTCGTCGTCCAGGTGCGACAATCCGGTTTCGATCAGGAGCTGCCCCCCGCCGGGCATGGCGTCCCGCGCGTTCAGGACCAGGTTCATGACCACCTGTTCGACCTGTCCCACGTCCGCCCGGATGGTCGGCAAGGTCTTCGCAAGGAACGTCCGGATCTCGATATGCTCCCCCACGACCTTCGAGACCAGTTTCAGAAGTTCGGCGATGACGGCGTCCAGGTTCAGGTTGACGAGTTCGACGATCTGCCGGCGGGCGAAGGTCAATAGCTGCCGCGTCAGCACGGAGGCGCGCTCCGCGCCGCGGAAGATTTCGTCCAGATCCGCCAGCGCGCGCCCGTTCCCCTCGAGCTGCATCTTGAGCATCTCGGCGAATCCGAAGATTCCGGTCAGCGCGTTGTTGAAATCGTGCGCGATCCCTCCGGCCAGGGTCCCCACCGCCTCCATCCGCTGGGCGGTCTGGAGCTGCCTTTCCAACTCCGTCTTTTCGGTGACGTCATGGGCCATCGACAGGACCCCGCTGACGTTCCCCGACGCGTCGCGCAACAACGCGTTGAACCATTCGCAGGTGATCACCTTTCCGTCCTTCCGGACGTTGGCGTTCAACGAGTAACTCGGATCGTCGCCCTCGAGCAGCCTCGACCACACGCGTTCGACGTGGGGCCGCGCCTCCGCGGGAATGATCAATTCGAAGCCGCGCTTCCCGACCGCTTCGGCCGCTTTCCACCCGAAAATCCGTTCCGCCGCCGGATTCCATTCCACCACGCGGAACCCCTTGTCCCACACGACGTAGGCGAGCGGCATGCGGCTCACGTGGAACGCCAGGCGCTGGTTGGCGTCATGGAGCGTCTCCATCCTCCGGGCGCTCATGACGGCGATCGAGCATTGCTGGGCGAACATCACCAACCGTTGGGTTTCCTCGTCGCCGAACGCCTCATCGCAGCCGCCGTAAACGGTCAGGACTCCCACCACTTCCCCCTCCCCGGATTTCAGGGGAAACGCCGCCGCGGAAAGAATCCCGCGCCGGATCGCCTTTTCGCGCCAGGGGCCGGACAGGGAGCTTTCGCGGATGCTCTGGACCACGAAGGTCCTGCCCGTCCGAAAGGCGATCCCCGTGGGCTCCTCTATCTCGGAGGAGTCGTCCCCCCTCATCCCGGCAGGATCCAGGTATCCCTCGGCGAATCCGCCGCGGGCGACCGGGTGGATGACGCGATACCGGTCCGGCTGCCCGATCCAGCACATGAGGTACCCCATCTCCACGATCGCGTCGCACGCGGTCCTCATCGCCACCCGGATGTTCGCCCCTTCCAGGATCTGCGTGTCGATCCGGTGCAGCGCCGCCTCCAGCCGGGCCCCTCTCCGGATCCGCTCCTCGGCGCGCCTGCGCTCGGTGATATCGTTGACGATGGCGAGGAAGACGGGGCCGCCGGCCGCTTCGACCCGCTGGAGGTGCACCTCGACCGGATATTCGGAACCGTCCTTGCGGCGATGAACCGTCTCGGAGACGATCACCTCGCGCTCGCCGGCGGCGAGCGTCCGGACCAGGCGAAGGAACGACTCCCGCGTGTGCTCCGGCTTGATGTCGGCCGGGGTCATGGAGGCCATCTCCTCCATGCCGTATCCGATGTTGCGCAAGGCGCCCGAATTGACGAATCGAAAGCGGAGGGTGGCGGGATCGATGACGTAGATTTCGTCGAGGCTCCGGGAGATCACGTCCTGCAGCCAGGCGCGCTCCCGTTCCGCTTCGAACTTTTCCCGGTACAGCCGCGCGCGGTTCCGCCGCCAGACCAGGGCAACGCCGGCGCCCGCGGCCAGGAGCAGGACGCAGATCAGGGAAACCGTCAACCAGAGCCGCTCCCGCGCCGGGGCGTAGACTTCCGAAAGGTCCATGCGGGCGACCAGGAACCACGGCGACGCGGGGACGGACCGCACGTAGGCCAGCACCGGAACTCCCCGGTAATCCACCCCTTCCACGATCCCTTCGTATCCGAGGACCGCCTGCACGGCGGGCACTTTTTCCTTCACATCGAGGGGAATGCGCACCGTGAGGACGGGGCCTTTCCGGAATTTGAGCTCGTTCAGAAAGAGCGCGTCGTTTCCGTCCCGGCGGACCAGCAACGTTTCGGCCGACCCGCTGGCCGTGGGCCAGCGGTTGATGAAGGGATACAGATTATTCTCCGGGTCGATGCGCAGAACGAATACTCCCAGCGGCCTCCCGCCCCCCCGTTCGTCGAAGATGGGGACCAGGACCGCCAGGTGGATGTCCTTGCCGTGTTCGTCCCGGTAGAAATCCTGGAACGTCACCTGCCCCGAGCGCAGCGCTTCGGATGCCCGGAGCAGGATGACGGAGGAAACCGGATTCGTCATGCCGGGGCTCGACAACCGCCTGACGCCCCGGACATCCAGGAAGGAAACCAGGTCGTACGGACCGTACGTCTGATACCTCCCGATCCGCTCCTGGAGCTGCCGCTGCGCTTCGGAATCCTTCGGGCGTTCGAGAAACCGCCGCACCGCGTCGGAAAGGAGGCTGTTCCCGAAAAGGTTGCCGGCATCCCAAAGCCGCTCCCTGCGGAATTGCATCAACTCGCTCGTTTTGAGACCCGCGATGGACGTCAGCTGGTGCTCCGCCTGGACCCGGTAGTTCGTTTCGTAATTCCGGAAATAGAGGTACCCCACGGTGACGATGCCCGCCGCCAGCGACACGAATACCAGGATGAGGGCATACTCTCCGCGCGTGACCGGTTCGGGCCATCGGGGCATGAACCACGCGTGCGGCGCGGCCAGGCAGAGCAGCGCGATTCCCATGGCAAGGAAAGCGAAACTGGTGGTGGCCGCCGGGGGGATGAACGATCCACTATAAAATAAAGGTTTTCCCAAGAGGTAGGCGAGAAGCAGGACGGACGCCGCCGCGGTCAAAAGAAAGGCGAGTACCGAAGCCGGCCCGGCCCGCCCCGGCCGGGTCCCGGTGGAAACAGGCAAGGCGAAGTACGACAAGCCTGCGAGCAGGAAACAGAGCGCCGTCACCGGGGACATGTGTCCTACCGGCGCGCCGTCCACCGCCGGGCCTGCCGGGAACCCGAGGCGTTC
>JAJZRM010000195.1 GCA_021802685.1 Deltaproteobacteria bacterium
TTCCGGCTCGCTGCAATGGTTGCAGCGGACGGGGAGCGCGGCATACCGGACGTTCGGAAACTCGCCTTCCGTTTTATAAATAAAGTCGGCCCAGTTGAAAGACTGTCCCCGGGCCCTGGTCTGGGTGTTGTTCTCCGTTTTGCATGCGATCGCGCATGCCCCGCATCCGGCGCATTTCTGCAGATCGATCACCATCCCCAATTGCATATCTTCACCCTCCTTCCGTTATGCTTTTTCGATCTTCACGCCGGCGAAGCCGCCGTTGCGCGCCGTGGCGCCGCTGAGCCGGTCGTAGTCATCGGGCAACAGATCGTTGTTGTTGCCGCCTCGGGGTGTCTTGCCGTACTCCTTCGCGGCAACCCTCCCGTAGGCCCAGTGCCCCTGGCCGTAACATTTCGCGATCGTTCCCGGGCGGACGCCTTCCCAAAGCAGCGCCTTCGTGGTGATGCTTCCGTTGGTGGAAGTGAGCTTCACCGCGTCGCCGTTCTTGAGCCCCAGCATCTTCGCGTCCCGCGGGTTGATCTTCACCACGTCGTCCCAACTGACGTCTCCCACGTCCACTTTCTTGAACTCCTGGTACCAAGGAGCATTCTGGCTCCTTCCTTCCCTGTTGAGCCGCGACTTGTAGTCGATGAAGGTGAACGGATATTCGGCTTCGCTTCCGTGCCGCTTGGGCGGTTCGTAGTGGGGCACGAACGCCATCTCCCCCTGGGCCACGTACCCGCTGGCCGTGAGGATGTCGTCGATGGTGGTCTTGTGCTTTTCCGCGTGCGCCTTGAGGCCTTTCTTCAGGGTCTCGCTGTAGAACTCGAATTTCTTCGTCTCGGTTCCGAATTTTCCCCAATGCTTCCTGTAGGAGGACTTCTCGGTGTTCCAGATGCCCTTCTTCCTGTAATCCTCCCAGCCGGCGAGCTTGTCGCCCTTCAACGGTTCCTTGGGCATCCAGAGCGGCGCGCTGGAGATCTTCGCCGCGATCTCGGCGAACTCGGCGGCGTTCGTCGGCTTTTTCTTGCTCTCCGGATCTTCGAAGGAGGCGTAGTAGTCGTACAGGTTCGGGAACCCCTTCGCCTTCAATTTTTCGGCCAGCAGCCACATCACCTCGGTCTCCTCGGCCTTGGCCTGCCACAGCGGCTTGATGACCGGCTGCTGGATGGAGGCGTGGGCGTGGAGGTTGGCCATGTTGGTGATGATGGAGAGTTTCTCCGCCGGGGCGAACGTCGCCGGCAGCACGATGTCGGCAAACTGGCTCATCTCCGAAGGGTTGGTGACGACGTGCACGAAGAAGGGCATGGCGGCCATCGCCTTGTCCCACCGCTGGGCTCCGGTCGCGGAAAAATTGAAGTTGCTCCAGGTGCTGATGAACACCTTGATGGCCCCCGGGTTCTTCAGCAGGCCGTTGGCCACGTTGTTGGTGACCACGCCGCTGCCCGGCTTTGCGTTCATCATGGCCGGCATGTCCTTGTCGCCGCGACCGTCGATCTTTTTCCCGTGGCCGTAATGTTTGGCGATTTCATCCTCGAATTTTTCGACGCTCGGGAACTTGCCCGTGGGAACCTTCTGGGAGCGGAGCACGCCCCCCTCGTTGTCCGCCGACCCGAGCAGGCCGTTCAGGGCGTGGACCGCCATGGCCGAGTATGTGCCGCGGGGCTGCATGGCCGCGCCGGGGCCCATCCAGACCGCCGTTTTCGGAGCCGCTTTCCCCATGATGCGGGCCGCGCGGACGATCTGCTCCTTCGGGATCAGGGACTCTTTCTCGCCCCAGGCCGGGGTCTTGTCCTTCAGTTCGATGTTCCACCATTTGACCAGGCCGTACGTTTCCTTCTCCGCGAAGGCCGCCTCTTCCACCGCCTGGCCCGCGACGAACAGGTTCCTGCCGTCCTTGAAGTCGCCGACGAACTCCTTGCTCCAGAGTCCCTCCGTCAGGATGACGTGGGCGATCGCCGAGGCCAGGGCGCCGTCGGAACCCGGCTTGAGGGGGAGCCACTCCTGGGCCTTGGCGGCCGAGGCGGAAAGACGCGGGTCCACGCAGATGACCGAGCCGCGCTCTAGGATGTCGCCGAACTTGTTGATGGTGTTGGGAACCTGGCGGTTGGAGCTCAACGGATCGGCCCCCCAGACGACCAGGCAGTTGGTGTTGGCCAGGTCGTAGTCGCGGTAGGCGAAGTATCCTTCGGTCAGCCCCGGTCCCATCTTCTCGGCCTCGGCGCAGATGGCGCTGTGGGAGAAGTAGTTGGGGGTGCCGTAGATCTTCGGCAAGGTGCCATAGAGCAGGTTGGTGGAGGTCGGGGAGTAGCGGCCCCGCATGTACATGAGCTTGTCGGGTTCGTTGTTCTTTCGAAGTTCCATCATCTTGTCGGCCACGGTCTCCAGCGCCTCGTCCCAGGTGATGGGGACGAACTTTGGATCGACTCCACGCCCCTTCAACGGATTGGTGCGCTTCATCGGCACCTTGATCCGGTCCGGGTCGTACAGCTGCTGGAGCATCAAGTGCCCGCGGGGGCAGCAGTAGCCGTTGTTGGCCTTGCTCAGCTGATTTCCCCGAACCTTGGCGGCCCTTCCGCCCTGGACAAAGAACTCGACGGGGCACCAGGCGGTGCATCCCTGGCATGTCGACGGGGTCCACTTTCCGTTTTCGAACCCCGGGGGGTTCTGCGCGAATGCCAGAGCGTTAAGAATCGGGCCATCGAAGACGACAACCGCTCCCGCCACGATCGTGCTCCTCAGAAATTCCCTTCTGTTGATCCTCATTTCGCCCTCCTTTCATTCACTTGTGCTTTTCCCGGCGGTTTCCATTTCTTTCAATATGTCTTCGAAATTCTTCACGGCGGTATCGATGAGCAGCATCGCAAATTTCTTGTTGTGCACCCCCCCTCCCGCGTCGACGATCTTGAGGTTGACCCGCGCGTCCTTCAACAGGCCTTGCATTTTCCTGATGTTCGCCTCCGCCACGTTCCCCTTCGACGCTTCGATCGCGGCGACGACCTCCTTCTCGAGATCCCGGGCGGTTTTCAATTCTTCGGCAACGTCGGCCTTCCATTGTTTCGAGATATTTTCCTTATCCTTGTCTCCATGACATTCCACGCACGCCTTCCCTTCCGCCCTTCGCACCTTCCTGCCCTTTTCGTCATGACCATCTTTCGTGTGACAACTCAGGCAGTTCGCCCTCATGGGATCGTGCGCGATCGGGAATTTCCCGATTCCATTTCCTCCTTCGCCCGCCAGGAGCATTTTCTGATAGATATGGGGCTCAGGATGACATGCCGAGCAGTTACGGACCCCCGCCTCGAAATAGGAAAATTCACTGTGCACGATCGGCTGGTGACAGTTCCCGCACCGGGCCGTCTGTTTCGTGACGTGGGCGTCGTGCATCACTTTCCTGTCCTCGGCCTTTTTCATGAACTCGGGGGTCGGATCGTGGTGGCAGTCGGAGCACGATTCCTTCTTTACATCGACGTTTCCCCTGATGAGCTCGAAGTGACAACTGCTGCAAGGGACTTTCGACCGTTCGAGGCTCTGGTGAGTGATCGGCTTGGCCGGTTTTTCCCCCGGATCTTGCCCTTCCTTTTTCGCCCCCAACGGCTTGTTCGACATCTCATGGCAAACGGAGCACTTGGCCCGTCCCTTGTTGTCCTCCGATTTCCTGAAATGACACAGGAAACACAAGTCCTTCGGAACCTCGAAATGCCGGCCGGCGGTGGAATGGATGTGACAGGAGGAACAGTGGAGCTTCTGCCCGTCAACGCTCTTTTCGCTGTGCGTCTTGTGGGTAAACGGGAGAAGAGTGCCCTGAAATTCCGTCTTGTATGCTTTCTTGAAGTCGATTTTTTTTGGGAATAATTTATCGGTCGGGTGGCACTCCGATGTCGTGCAGGCGGCATCTTTCACCACGGCCCGTTTCCGTACCTCTTTCTCCATGGTCGCCAGGTAGGAGAAGAGCTGTCCCAGGCCCTTGAATTTCGCCCGCGGCGTCGGATGCTCCCCCGGCGCAAAATGGCAATCGATGCATAAGACATCGTTTTTTATTTTGCTGTGCGTCCCGGCCTTATGTTTGTCTTTCAGCCAGGTTTGATGGGGAGATTTCATCGTGTGGCATCGCATGCCGCAGAAATCGGGTCGCGATGTGTAAATCTCCGCCGAGTAGACAAGTAACCCGGTGCCCGCAATAAATGCGGCAAACACGATTCCGATGATTTTCAGGAGTCTTTTCATGTCGCCCTGTCTCCGACAGAATTTCAATCATGGCAATTCAATTTCCTTGCCAATCCAAACTGCCTGAATTTAAAGGGATTTCAGCAGAGGGGCCGTTACCGGGAGGAAACACCCCATAGGGAAGGAAGGGATAACTATTCGATTTTAATAGGGTAAAAACGCCGTATTCTTAGGAGTGGTGATTGTTACGTGCGGGTAACGCTTGGGTTATCGCAACTTCCGCGGGCGACCTTCTTATTCGATCCCGTATGCCTTCATTTTTTCCCAAAGGTTCTTCCTGCTGATTCCAAGGATCTCGGCCGCTTTGGTCTTGTTGCCTTGCGTGGATTTCACCACCCGTATGATATGGTCTTTCTCGGCGTCGGCGGCCACATCGGACAGATACACCTTTTTCTCAATGCTTTTCCCGCTCGAAAGAAAAGGAGGCAATTCCCTCGAATCGATGACATCGGAAACGGAGAGGGTTACGCACCGCTCGATGATGCTTTCCAGTTCCCTGACATTTCCCGGATAATCGTAGGCCAGGAGCGTATCGACCGCATCCTTTGAAAACCGGACATCCTTCGAAAGCCTTCTCCTGTATTTCTCCAGAAAGAACTCGATCAGGCGAGGAATATCCTCTTTTCGTTCCCGTAACGGAGGAAGCGGTATGGGGATCACGTTCAGGCGATAGTACAGGTCTGCCCTGAACCTCCCTCCCTTCACCTCCCCGGCAAGGTCTTTATTCGTCGCCGCGATGACCCGCACGTCCACGGCCACGGTCGATGTGCCGCCCACCCTTTCGAATTCCCTCTCCTGCAGGACCCGGAGAATCTTCGCCTGCGTCGGAAGCGGAAGGTCCCCCACTTCGTCCAGGAAGATGGATCCTTCGTTGGCCAATTCGAACCTGCCCGGTTTTTTCCTTATCGCCCCGGTGAACGCGCCCTTTTCGTGGCCGAACAGCTCGCTCTCGATCAGCCCCTCCGGCAATGCGGCGCAGTTCACCTTGATCAAGGGCTTATCCTTGCGCCGGCCCTGGTAGTGGATGGTCGTGGCGACCAGTTCCTTGCCCGTTCCGCTTTCCCCCAGTATGAGAACCGTGGCGTCCGATTCCGAAACCTTCTCGATCAAAGAGAAAATCCTTTTTATCCCGTCGCTTTCTCCGATGATGTTCGGGAAAGAGTAGCATCGGTTGATATCCCTCCGGAGCCGTATGTTCTCTTCCCTCAGTCTTTTCACCTCCATCGCCCGCTCGATCAGGAGGAGGAATTCATCCAACGCGAACGGCTTGGTGATGTAATCGAACGCCCCCAATTTCATCGCCTCGACCGCATCCTTTATCGTGCCGAAGGCGGTCATCACGATCACCTGGGATCCTTTCGTCCGCAGAATCTCCTGAAGGATGTCGAACCCGTCGATATCGGGGAGCCTGACATCGGTGACCGCAACATCGAACGAATGGCTCTTGACGGCCTTCAACGCCTCGGCGCCGGTGTCGAACGAAAGGACATCGTAGCCGGCGGATCGCAGGGCGTCCTCGAGGGTGACCCTCATGAGCTTCTCATCTTCGATCAGGAGGATGCAGGTCTTCATGCGGGTTGGTCCATGGGGAAACTCAAGGTGAAGCGGCTCCCTTCTCCTTCCCTGCTTTCGATATAGATTTCTCCTCCGTAGCTTCTCATGATTTCATACGAAAGCCAGAGCCCGAGCCCCGTCCCCTCCCCCGTCGGTTTCGTCGTGAAGAACGGATCGAAGATCTTTCCGATGTTCTCCTGCGGGATGCCGCACCCGTCGTCCATCACCTCT
>JAJZRM010000196.1 GCA_021802685.1 Deltaproteobacteria bacterium
GTGAAGGCGGAGAGCGTTCTGCGCCGCCGTCTGGCGTTGGCCTCGATGAAGCGTGCCCGGCTGATCGTTACACCCAGCAACGCGATGGCGCAGATGATCCGGGACATGTGTCCGGAAACCGAATGTTTGCCCTTTTACACCCTGTACCACGGGTTCAGCAACGATGCCATGCGAGAGCCCCTGGACCCTTCGTTCCAAAGGCTCATCGCGGCCGACCGCGGCTGGAAGCTCCTGTATCCGAGCCACGCGGCGGTCCATAAGGGCTTCGAAGTGTTGTTCGAGATCCTCGCGGTTCTGAAACGCCGCGGAGCCCGGTTTGTGCTGGTCGCGCCGATATCCGATTCGAGCTGGCCCGCAGGGGTGCGGGAGTACCGGCGAACCATCGGGAAGTTGGGCATCTCGGAGAACGTCGTCTTCACCGGTACGGTCCCGCAACGACAAATGGGCGGTCTGTACTCGCTTTGCGACCTCATGGTCTATCCCTCGCCGTGCGAATCGTTCGGATTCTCCATGATCGAGGCCATGGGGCACGGGATGCCGATCGTGGCGGCGGATACGGCCGTCAATCGCGAGATGTGCGAGGACGGTGCGCTCTATTATCCGACGTTTTCCGCCGAAGCCGGCGCGGCGGCGATTACGGAAGCCATGGATCCGCAGGTCCGGAAACGTCTCACGGAAGCGGGGGCGAAACGTCTCCGCGCCTTCGATTGGAGCTGGAAACGGTATGCGCGGGAATTCGTCCGGATGCTGGACGCCGCCGGATGCTGACGGCGCAAGACCCAAGCGCGAATGGAATCCAGACCCGCGAGGGACCCATGACGGACGTGACGATCGTTGTCCTGACCTACAACGAGGAGGCGAATCTTCCGCAATGCCTCTCGAGCCTTCGGGGGTTTGCGAAACGCACGTACGTCGTCGATTCGCTCAGCAAGGACGGGACGGTCGAGATCGCGAAGGAATTCGGCGCGGATGTGTTTCCGCACCCCTTCAAGAACTACGCGGAACAGAGGAACTGGGCGCTCAGCGAACTTCCTCGCGAGACCGAGTGGGTGATGTTTCTCGACGCGGATGAATGGCTTCTCCCCGAGCTCAAGGACGAAATCGGCCGCGTGATCGCCCGCCGGCCCGAGGAGAACGGTTTTTACATCAATCGGCGGCTGATCTTCATGGGGAAGTGGATCCGGCGGGGATACTACCCCAGCTGGATATTGCGGCTCTTCCGCGCCGGCAAGGCGCAATGCGAAGAACGGACCGTGAACGAACATCTCATCGTCGACGGGCGCGTGGGATACCTGAAGGCGGATTTCATCCATGAGGACCGGAAGGGGCTCGTGGACTGGATCGGCAAGCATCTCCGGTATGCCCGGCTGGAGGCGGAGGAACTGTCCCGGAAAAGGCGCGCCGGCGAAGAGATCGACGCGCGTTTTTTCGGGACCCAGGCCCAGCGGAAACGGTGGCTGCGCCAAAAGATCTGGAACCGTATGCCTCCGCTGCTTCGTCCGTTCCTTTTCTTCGCTTACCGCTATTTCCTGCGAGGCGGGATCCTGGACGGCCGCGCGGGCCTTGTCTACCACTTCATGCAGGCTCTGTGGTTCCCGATGCTGATCGATGCCATGTACATCGAAAAGGAACTCTCCAGAGGCGGTGATCATGAGGCTTGAGAGGATCGAACAGGATTCCGGCTCGACCGGCATCGGCGAATGCCCCTGTTGCGAAAGCGGGGATTTCAGGATTTTTCGGGAACCGTTGATGCAGTGCCGCGGGTGCGGGTTGGTTGTAGACCCGGAGGTCTGGAAACCAGGCCTCGACGAAACGATGGAAACGGAGTGGTTCGAGGGGGAGCGTGATTCTCCGGATTCTTCTTGGGTGCGATGGTTCGAACGCCGGAACAACGAACGCACACTGAAACGGATCACCCCCTTATGGTCGGGGAATGAATCCCGCCTCCTCGAGATCGGCGTCGGCAGCGGCTCATTCCTGGAGTGCGCCCGGCGTCTTGGCTTCCGGGTGACGGGTTGCGATCTCTCGCGTTCGATCTGTAAACACGCCGAGAGAACGTATCGCATCGCCGTCCATCATGGACAGGTTCATACGCTCCCGGCGGAACGGGTTTTCGACATCGTTGTGATGAATCACGTGCTGGAACATGTCTCCGACCCGGTCGATCTTCTTCGGGAAGTCCGGCGGAGGATGAGTCACGGAGCGATCCTGCATGTAGCCGTACCGAACATTGGTTCATGGGAGTCGCGGTTACGTGGTTGGGTGGGATACGAACCTTATCATCTCGTTTATTTCAGTCCCGCCACGTTGAGAAAAGCCGCGGAACGGGCGGGTTTCCTTGTTTCGAGGGTGTCGACACACGAGTCCTTTTCGGGATGGTTCCTGGCGATCTTGAGGACCTTTCTGAGGACCTATCGTTTGGAGGCGTCTCGTCGCATGTCAATGAGGCGGAGGCGGTCCGACACGTTGGGCGAGCACATGTATCGGATGGCCATGATCGTCAGCGGAGCGGTCAGTTGGCCCCTGCGGAAGTTGCAGGCTCGCCTGGGAGGAGGAGACGAGGCGATCTTGATCGCGCTCGCGCCATAGCCACCATGAACGTCCATATCTACAGATCCGAGGAGAATTACGACTTCTCCTTCATCGACGTCCGGCCCGGTGAATGGGTGGTTCTGAAGCCGAATCTGGTCAAGGAAGCCAAGGAAAACGATCCGGACGAATGGGAGTCCGTCGTCACTTCTCCCCGCATCATCGAGCGGGTTTGCGCGCACGTTTGCTCCCGACTGCAGGGGAGGGGGCGGGTAACCATCTGCGATGCGCCGCAGACCGATTCCTCCTTCGCGGCCATTGCCGCCCGCCTCGACCTTTACGGCATCGCAAGGCGCTGCGAGGAATCGTATGGCGTTCCCGTCGAAGTCATCGACTTGCGGAACGAGGAGTGGGTGAGCGAGCGAGGCGTCATATCCGGTCGGCGGAAGCTTGCGGGCGACCCGAAGGGGGTCATCGCCTTCGACCTGGGGCGGGACAGTCTCTTCTACTGCCATCCGGGCGAGGGCCGCTACTACGGCGCGGACTACGATCATGCGACAGTCAACCGCCATCATCGAGGGGAAACCCACGAATACCTGGTTTGCGCGACCCCCATCCACGCCGACGTGTTCGTCAACCTCCCGAAGCTGAAGACCCACAAGAAGACCGGAGTGACCCTGAATCTGAAGAACCTGGTCGGGATCAATGCGGACAAGAACTGGCTTCCCCATCACACGGAAGGCGCGCCCGGGAACGGCGGAGACCAGTTCCCCGATCTTGGAATGCGGCAGCGTCTCGAGCAGAAGGCCGTCGAACTGGCCAGGTTCTTTGCCGGAAAGGTGCCCGTTCTCGGAGCGGGCGTTGCGCAAACGCTTCGCCGTTCCGGCACGGTGGTCTTCGGAGACGGCGGATCCGTCGTCCGCAGCGGCAACTGGCACGGGAACGATACGACCTGGCGCATGGCGCTCGACCTGAATCGGTGCCTTCTTTACGGAAATCCGGACGGGAGCCTCCGCGGCGGACGGCCGAAGCGGTGCTACTGCCTCATCGACGGCATCGTCGGAATGGAAGGCGCGGGCCCGATGCAAGGCGACGCCGTCCGGAGCGGCGTGGTGATCGGCGGAACGGATCCCGCCGTTGCCGATGCGGTCGCGGCGCGGGTCATGGGATTCGACTGGAGGAAAATCCCGGTGATCCGCGAGGCGTTCGAGGTTTCCCGCCTTCCGGTGACAACGGCGCGGCCGGAGGATGTCCGGGTGATCAGCGATGTCCCCGCGTGGAACGGGACGTTCGGGGAAATCATCGACAGGGATTTCCTGAAGTTCAAACCTCATTTCGGTTGGTCGGGGCATATCGAATATGACAAACGGGATTGACCGGGAAACGATCTATCGGAAGCTGCCGATCCGGTTGCAAAACGCGGCGGTGTCCATGGAAGGCCGGAGGCTGATGCGGCGGCGGTACGGTTCCGACTTCGACAGGGAATTCCTCGATGCCGCCCGCCGGATGTCCTTGAATGACGCCGACATCCATCCCTACCAGGAACTTCGCCTGCGGGACTTCCTGATGACGGCCTCCCGCGCGCCGTTTTGGGGAAACAGGTTCAAGATCTTCGGGGTCGATATCCGAGGTTCGGACCCGTTCCGTGAACTGGCCAAGCTGCCGATCCTTTCGAAAGAGGTTGTGAAATCCAATTTGGGCGATATCGCTGTGCCGGACAACCGGCCCGGCAGGCTGGTTTCATGCCATACCAGCGGAACGACCGGCAGCGGCCTGGTGTTCCCGGCCTCGTGCGCCGCGGAACGGGCGCAGTGGGCCGTCTGGTGGAGATACCGGGGCTGGCACGGCATCACCCGGGAAACATGGTGCGGCTATTTCGGGGGGCGATCGTTGGTGGCCTTGGAGCAGAAGCGGCCTCCTTTCTGGAGAATCAACGTGCCCGCGCGGCAACTCATGTTCAGCGGATATCACCTGACGCCGGATACCGTCCGCGACTACGTCGCCGCATTGACGGAACACCGCATCGAATGGCTTCACGGCTATCCGTCGATCCTGTCGCTCATGGCCGGTTATGTCATCGAACAACGCCTGGCTCCGCTTCCACCGGTCAGGGTGGTCACCACCGGCGCCGAGAACCTGTTGCCCCGGCAGCGGGAGAGGATCCTGCGCGCCTTTGGGGCCCCTGTGTTCCAGCACTACGGTCAGGCGGAGGGGATCGCCAATTTCTCGGAGTGCGAGCACGGGCGGCTGCACGTCGATGAGGATTTCTCGTTTGTGGAATTCGTGCCGGCGTTCGATGGCGGAAACCCATGCCGGGTCATCGGAACGAACTGGACGAACACGGCCTTTCCGTTGATCCGTTACGACTGCGGTGATCTGGCGACCTTGGCCGAAAGCGTCTGCGGATGCGGCCGGCCCGGGCGGCTGGTCGAGAGCGTGGACGGACGCATGGAGGACTTCCTCATCTTGCCGAGCGGGGCGCGGATCGGCCGGCTCGATCATATTTTCAAAGACATGGTGCGTATACGCGAAGCGCAGATCTGCCAGCGGGAACCGGGAAAGGCCGTATTCCGCATCGTAAAGGGGAATGGGTATGACGCGGCCGGGGAAGAAGAGCGCATGATGGCCGAGGCCCGCAAGCGCCTGGGAAATGAAATTCGGGTGGACATCGAGTACGTCGAAACGATTCCGCGGACCCGATCCGGAAAACTGCGGCTTGTCGTTTCCGAGATTTCCGATGGGAGAATCGCCCATGAAGCAGATCCTTCAGAACCTCAAGTCCGGTGAAACGATCCTCGAGGAAGTCCCCTGTCCGGGGGCACGGCCCGGCCACCTGCTGATCCGGACCTCCTCGACGCTTGTGTCCGTCGGCACCGAGAAGATGCTCGTGGAGTTCGGCAAGGCGAACCTGATCGACAAGGCGCGGCAGCAGCCGGAAAAAGCGCGCATGGTTCTGGACAAGATCCGGACCGATGGTCTGATGCCGACGCTTTCGGCGGTGCGCAGCAAGCTGGACCAGCCGCTTCCTCTCGGATACTGCAACGCCGGAACCGTCCTGGAAGTCGGTTCCGGAGTCGCCGGTTTCGCCGTCGGAGACCGGGTCGTCTCCAACGGCAAGCACGCGGAGGTCGTTTGCGTGCCGAAGAACCTTTGCGCGAGAGTCCCCGATGCCGTGTCGGACGAAGCCGCGGCGTTCGCCGTGATCGGATCGATCGCCCTCCAGGGGATCCGGCTGGCGCAGCCGACGCTGGGCGATGCCGTGGTCGTGACGGGCCTGGGGCTGATCGGACTGATGACGGTGCAGTTCTTGCGCGCTCATGGATGCCGTGTCCTTGGGATCGACTTCGGTTCCGAAAAATGCGGCAAGGCGCGTCAATTCGGGGCGGATACGGTGG
>JAJZRM010000197.1 GCA_021802685.1 Deltaproteobacteria bacterium
CATCCCGAGAGGGAAGAGGCCGGAAAGGACCGCGATGCCGATCGCGCCGCCGCCGCCGTGGTGGGGGCGGGAACCGCGGGCTTCTTCCTCCTCGATCCCTCGTTCAGGAAAGCAGGGCGTCCCGGACCTTGCGCATGAGCTCGGGGATGTCCGCGTCCGACTTCCCTTGCGTCGGGATGGGTTCGAACAGCTCGACGACCACGCGCCCCGGCCGTATGGCGAGCGACCCGGAGGGGAGGACCGCATGGCTCCCCGACACCCGCACGGGCACGATCGGCAGGCCCGCCTGCACCGCCAGGAAGAATCCGCCTTTTTTGAGCGGCTGGAGCTTCCCGTCCTTGCTGCGGGTCCCCTCCGGGTAGATCAGGACCGACTGGTTCCCCGAGAGCCCCCGCGTCGCCGCCTCCATGGCGCCGCGCGCCTGCGCGGCGTTGGCCCGGTCCACCATGATCTGCCCCAGCGACAGGAGAACCCACCCGAAGACCGGGATCTTCGACAGCTCCTTCTTGAACACCCAGTACATCGGGTGCGGGATCGACACCGCCAGCGCGGGGGAGTCGACGTGGCTCACGTGGTTCGACATGAACACGTACGGCTTGTTCCGGTCCGCCCGGGACAGGCCGCGCGTTTCCAGCGCCACGCCGATCAGGAGCAATGCGACCCGGGAGTAGATCTTCGAAACGCGGCAGAAGATCCTCCCCTTCCGTTCGCGGCCGGGCACGAGGAGGCCGAGCAGGATCGCCGGCGTTCCCACCGTAAGCGTCAACAGTCCGAGGAGGAAGAGCTGGAGGGCGTTCCGGATCGTCATGCGGGACGACCGGACCCGGTTCGCTTCGCCCCTTCGGGGCACAGCGGCAGCAGCGGGCAGGAAGGGCACAACGGGTTGCGCGGCCTGCACAGCTCCCGGCCCAGCCGGATGATGTTCAGGTGCAGGGGAACATGGACCCCCGCGGGGACGTGCGGCTCCAGGAGGAGGGCGGCCTTCGCCAAGGTGGCCGACGGCGGCACCAGCGCGAGCCGTTTCGTCACGCGCAGGATGTGGGTGTCCACGGGGAACGCGGGGAACCCGAGGGAGAAGAGCAGGAGGATGTTCGCCGTCTTCACGCCGACCCCCCCGAACGAGGTGAGGTAGGCGCGGGCGTCGGCCAGCGGCATCCCCCGCAGGAAATCGAGGGTATAGCCGCCCCGCTCTTCCGAAAGGCGCGAGAGGGCGGAGAGGATCGCCGCCGCTTTCGTCTTCGCGAGCCCTCCCGTGCGGATCGCTTCCTCCACCTCGGCCGGTTTCGCGGCGGCGAGCCGCGGAATCGTCGGGAACCGCTTCCGCAAGGTTTCGAACGCCCGGTCGCGGTTGGCGTCGTTCGTGTTCTGGGACAAGATCGTCAGGACGAGGTTTTCCACTGGGGAGGTTTCGTGCCCGCAAAGTCCCGGCTTGCCGTACCGGCGGGTAAGCCGCCGTGCGACCTCCCGCAGCCGCGAGGAAACGTCCGTCACGCCGGCCCCCCCGGCTTCGCCGCTTCCGGTTTCCTCTTCAACCTTTCGTTCTCCGCCTTGAGGCTCTTCAATTCCGTCTCCAGCTCCCGGGTCTTTTGCCTCGCCGCCGCGGTTTCCGACCGCCGGCGGAAGAACCCCGGAAGGCCGGCGAGCCCGGCCCCCGCCACACCGGCGCCGAACGCGGCGACGATCACCACCAGCAAAGACGTGTCGCCGGAAAGGGTCAGGAACCGCACGGTGATGATTCCGGGGTTCTGCACGGCGAACGCCGCCACCAGGCCCAGGAGGACGATCAGCACGAACATGGAGAATTTCACGGGTTCCCTCCTCGATCAGGATCCGGTCCGTTTCACGTCCCGTTCCGGGCTGGGAAGCTGCCGGATCATCCCCCTCACCCGGGCGCACTCGTGCCTGCCCGGACATTCCACCTCGCACGGATCGATGTGGGTCACCACGTGGGCGTTCCCCAGCAGCTCCTGGATATCGTGCTCCAAATGGTCCGCCACACGGTGCGCTTCCTCCAGCGAATGCTCCCTGCAAACCACGACATGGAAGTCCACGTGTTTTTCGGCTCCCGAACGCCGTGTCCGCAGGTCGTGCCATTCCAGCACCATCGGCCGGTGCTCGGCGATGATCCGCTCGATGGATTCCACCGTCTCCGGCGGCAGCCCCCGGTCCGCCAGGTCGTGCGCCGCGTCCCACAGGAGCTTGAGCGCGGCGGCGGCGATGTAGATCCCCACGGCGAGGCCCACCGCGGCGTCGATCCACCCCCAGCCGGTGAGGCGGATGAGGATGAGGGACGCGAAGATCCCGCCGCTGGAGTAGACGTCCGTGCGGAAGTGGAGCGAGTCGGCCTCGAGCGCCGGGGAGCCGGACGCGACCCCCGCCTTCCGGATTTTTTCGGCAATGAACCAGGAAGCGACGGCGGAAAACGCCATCACGGCGAGGCCAAGGTCGACCATGCCGATCGTCGCCCCCTCGCGCAACCTCCGCACCCCTTCCAGGACGATCCATCCCCCGATGACGCCGATGACCACCCCCTGGAACAGGGTCCCCAGCGTCTCCACTTTCCCGTGCCCGTAAGGGTGGTTCTCGTCCGCCGGGTCCATCGCCTTCCGGACGGAAAGGAAGTTGACGCCGGACATGAGAATGTCGGCCAGGTTGTCCACCGCCGACGAGAGCACGCCGAGGGAACCGGAGACGGCCGACAGGACGAACTTGGACGCGCACAGAATGACGGCGCTCAGCAGGGAAAAACGGGCGGTCCGGAGGCGAATCACCCGGTCATCCGCCGTCCCCGCGGGAGCGGTGGGGATTCGCGGCAAGAGGGACGCGTCCTTTCTCCGGGAGGATCGCCCGGCAAGCGGATTCCGGCGATTTGACACCGTTCTACCGCTGTTGCAAGAATAGCACATACCATCTGGAGGGAGGGTGGGACGTGGTCCAGAAATCCAGGAAGATATGGTTCGACGGAAAACTGGTGAACTGGGAGGAGGCGCAGGTCCACGTCCTCGCGCATACGCTGCATTACGGCGTGGGAGTGTTCGAAGGGATCCGCTGCTACAAGACCGACGGCGGCGACTCCGTCGTCTTCCGCCTGAAGGAGCACATCGACCGGCTGTTCGACTCGGCCCACATCGTGATGATGGACATCCCGTTCACGCGGGAAGAGGTCTGCGCCGCCATCCACAAGACGCTGCAGGCGAACGACCTGGAGGAGGGGTACATCCGGCCGATCGCGTTCCTGGGCGAGGGAGAGATGGGGCTGTTCGTCCGCACCAACCCGGTCCACGTTGCGATCGCCGTCTGGCCGTGGGGGGCATACCTCGGAGAGGACGGCGTGAAGAAGGGGATCCGCGCGAAGGTTTCCTCCTTCAGCCGCCACCACGTCAATTCGGCGATGTCCAAGGGGAAGGTGACCGGGTACTACGTCAACTCCGTGCTGGCGAAGTGGGAAGTGGTCAAGGCGGGGTACGACGAGGCGGTGCTCCTCGACACGGAGGGGTACGTCGCGGAAGGGTCCGGCGAGAACGTTTTCATCGTGCGGAACGGGATCCTGCAGACCACTCCGCTGACCTCGGTCCTGCCGGGGATCACGCGGGACGCCGTGATCACGATCTCGCAGCGGCTGGATATCCCGGTCAAGGAAACCCGGTTCACCCGCGACGAGATGTACATCGCCGACGAGATGTTCTTCACCGGCACCGCGGCGGAGATCACCCCCGTGCGGGAGGTGGACGACCGGAAGATCGGTTCCGGGAAGCCCGGGCCGATCACCCGGCAGATCCAGGCGTTCTTCTTCGATATCCTCCGGGGGAAGAACGCCCTGTTCCAACACTGGCTCAGCCGATGCTGACGGTGACGGAGATCTTCGCCAGCATCCAGGGGGAGACGTCGTATTCCGGCTTCCCGTTCGCCTTCGTGCGGCTCACCGGGTGCAACCTGCGTTGCCGCTACTGCGACACCACCTACGCGTACGACTCCGGGGAGGAGTTCCCCTTGGAGGAGGTCGTCGCCCGCGTGACCGCGTTCGGGCTGACCCGGGCATGCGTCACCGGCGGGGAACCGCTGCTCCAGATAGAGGCGCACGATCTCGTGAAGGCGCTGCTCGACCTGGGCCATGAGGTGCTCGTGGAAACGAACGGCACGGTCCCGCTCTCCCGCCTCGATCCGCGGGCGGTGAAGATCATGGACGTCAAATGTCCCGCCTCGGGGGAGCACGCGAAGATGCTCTGGGACAACTTCCGGCACCTTTCCGGCCGGGACGAGGTGAAATTCGTCATCGCCTCCGAGGAGGATTACCGGTACGCCCGGGAGATCGTGGAAAATTACCGCCGGGACGCGAAATGGGGAGTCCTTTTCTCGCCCGCTTTCGGGTTCCTCCCCCCCGAACAGCTCGCGGGCTGGATGGTGGGGGACTGCCTGGACGCGCGGTTCCAGATCCAGATCCACAAGCTCGTGTGGGGGCCGGACCGCCGTGGCGCGTGACCTCGCGGGCGCCCCGGGGAAACCGCTGGGGATCGCCCTGGTGAGCGGCGGGATGGACAGCCTCGTGATGGCGCAGTTCTGCCGGCGGGAGTCCGACCTGGCCGTCCTGCACGTCAACTACGGGCAGCGGACGGAGGCGAAGGAACTCGCCTGCTTCCACGCCATCGCGGATTTCCTGGACGTCCCGGCCCCGCGGCGCCTCGTGGCGGACATCGGGTACCTGAAGAAGATCGGCGGAAGCGCGTTGACCGACGAAGGGATCGCCGTGCCGGTAGCCGATCTGTCCCGGGGCGAAATCCCCGCCACCTACGTTCCTTTCCGAAACGCGCACCTGGTGGCCATCGCCGTGTCGTGGGCCGAGGTGCTCGGCGCGAAGAACATCTATATCGGGGCCGTGGCCGCCGACTCCTCCGGTTACCCGGACTGCCGCCCGGAGTTCTACGAAGCCATGAACGAGGCGATCCGCCGGGGAACGAAGGATGGAAGCGGCATCGTGGTCAAGGCGCCCTTCATCCGGCTGAAGAAGAAGGACATCGTTTGCATGGGGAAGTCGATGGGCGTCCCTTTCGAGCGTTCCTGGTCCTGCTACCGGGAGGCGGAAAAGGCGTGCGGACGGTGCGATTCCTGCGCCCTGCGGCTGCGCGCCTTCGCCGACGCGGGGGTGGACGACCCGCTGCCGTACGAAACGCGGCCCGACTACCCGTAGGCGCGGACAAGGAAACGTGCCTTCCGGAAGCGACGCCAAGCGGACCGCCCGCCGGGCATCCCAGGCGGCGTTCCTCGCGCTGTTCTTCGTCTTGCTGGTCAAGACCGACTACGCGGGCCGCAACGAGCTCTCGTACCCGGTGAAGATCTTCCTGGACGCCGACCTCCTCGTGTTCGCCACGTCGCTGCTCTCGGCGCACCGGCTCCCCGCGGCGCTGTTCCTGGCGTTGATCCTCCTCCCCGCGACGCTGCTGTTCGGCCGCGCCTTCTGCGGGTGGGTCTGCCCCTTCGGCACGCTGCACCACGCGGCGAGCTTCGCCGGGAAACCCGCGTCCCCGGAGCGGGGAGTGAAGTCCCCGGGCAGCCGCTGGAAATTCCTCACCCTGGCGTTTTTCGCCGGGGCCTCTTTATTCGGCCTCCAAGCGGCGGGGCTCCTCGACCCGCTCTCCTTCCTGATCCGGTCCCTGTCCCTGTCCGTCCTCCCGGCGACGAACGCGGCGCTGCGCGGCTTCCTCGACTGGGGGTACGCGCTCCCGTCCCGAACCGTATCGGACCTTTTCGACGGCGCGTACACGTTCCTCCGGTCCCATTTCCTGTCGTTCCACCCGTCGCGGTACGGGCAGGCGTTCCTCTTTTTTCTCCTCTTCGCGGGGGTCCTCGCGCTGAACCGGTACCGCACGCGGTTCTTCTGCCGGTACGT
>JAJZRM010000198.1 GCA_021802685.1 Deltaproteobacteria bacterium
CGGGAAAGACCGACTTGAGGGAGGTCGCGGGGGCCTTCGGAGACCTGGCGACGTTCCTTCCCCTCGCCGTGGGTTTGATCACCGTCAACGGGATGAACCCGACCTCCCTGTTTCTCTCGGCGGGGATCATGTATATCGCGGCCGGTCTGTATTTCAAGTTGCCGATCCCGGTGCAGCCGTTGAAAGCGACATCGGCGATCGCAATCGCCATCGGCGCCGGCCCCGGGACGATTTCCATGGTTGCGTTCTGGATGGGCTGCATCTTTCTTCTGGTGTCTCTTTTCGATCTCAACGGATGGTTCCGCAAGGTCTTCACCCGCCCCATCGTCAGGGGTGTCCAACTCGGATTGGGTATCCTGCTGGTAAAGGGGGGGGTGAAGGCGCTGATCGCGCAGCCGCCTGCGGCATTTCCGGTCGAAGGGATTTCGCCGGTTCTGTTCGGGACCGTCATCGGACTTGCCGTTGCGGCAATCATCTGTTTTTCCAGGGAGGACCGGGCCTATCCTTCCGCCCTGGCCGTCCTGGCGTTCGGAGTCCTCCTTGGCGGATTATCGAGCTCGTTTCAGCCGCTTTCCGCAATCCGCCTCGGCTGGATCCGGCCGGAATGGATGTTTCCCGCAAAAGGGAACCTGTACGTGGCCCTCTTCGTCCTTCTATTGCCCCAGATTCCCCTGACCTTCGCGAATTCCATAGCGGCCACGACGGATGCCGCCAACCGATATTACGGGCGGGACGCGTTTCGGGTGACCCATCGCAACCTTGCCGCTTCCCTGGGGATCGGAAACCTCCTGGCCAGCATGATCGGGGGAATGCCCATATGCCATGGTTCGGGCGGCGTAACCGCGCACTACCTTTTCGGGGCCAGGACGGGACGCGCGAACCTCTTCATCGGGGGCGCGTTTCTCCTTTCGGCGTTGTTCCTCGGTGGTTCCATCTCCTCGCTGGCGGGCATGTTTCCCCTCTCCGTCCTCGGGGCGTTGTTGATCCATATCGGTGTCCGGCATGCCGCACTGATCCGTGACGTATTGGAATGCGGCCGCGAGTTCGCCATCGCCGCCGGCGTCGGGTTGGTGACCCTTTTCACCGGCAACCTGGCCATCGCGTTCGCTGTCGGGATCCTCGCGGATTTCTCGCTGCGCAAACTGTCGGCGATACGCCTTCGGGATGTGCGGGAGAGCCCCGGCGCCGGCGCGCCGACGAACCCATGAGGGAATGAAGGGGGGAAACGGTTGCAGCGCCCCTTACGGAAACTCCGGGCGTTTCAATATGTTTTCCTCGATGAAATCCGCGATCCGCCGCGGGGCGCTCAACTCAAGCACGGGAACATCCACCTCCAGAGGTTCGTCGCTGGCGACGGCGATCAGGGCGGGATCCGGATTCTCTCCACGGCAGATGAGGGGAGCGTTCTTCTCCTTCCGGTGGATTTCGATCTTGGGCAGGCCGGATTGGCTGAACCCCTCGACAAGCACGATGTCCACGTCGGGAAAGTAATCCCGCAGAAGTTCCTCCGCCGGAGGCGATCCGCCGTGTTTTTTCACCAAGGCCAGCTTCTCCGCGGAGGTGATCACCATCGTCTGCGCCCCGGCAACGGTGAGGCGGTGGCTGTCTTTCCCGGGGTGGTCGATATCGAAGCGGTGCGCGTCGTGCTTGATCGCCCCCGCCCGATAGCCGCGGGCCGCAAGCTCCGGCAGGATTTTTTCGATCAGGGTCGTCTTGCCCGTTCCGGACCTGGCGATAAAAGCGACGGCCTTGGCGGTCATTTTCCACCTCCATCGAGGATTCCTTCGTATTCTTCCATGGTGTTGATGTTCAGGAAGGCTTTTTCCGATCCGGCGATGGGGGCCAGTTCCGTTTCCGGTACCCGCCGGACCCTGATGAGCGGGTAGAAATCGAAGATACGGAAATTCCCCGCTTCCAACAGATCTCTCATCGGTTCCAGGCAATTCCTCGAATACAGCGCGAAGAGGGGCTCGGGATAGCCGCGGGAAAAGGGGACGACCACATCGAATCCCTCCCGAAGGGAAATCAGATATTGCATCACGTCCGGGCTTGCATACGGGAGGTCGCAGGGGGATACGAAAACGTAGGAGGTTATTGCCCTGGAAACCGCCGTGTGGAGGCCGCCCAAGGCGCTCCCGGGGTATATGTCGGGATAAACCCGCAGCCCGTACCTCGTGAACCTTTCGGGACGATCGCCGACCAGGAAGATCGTTTCCAGATGTCTTTTCATGGCGGCCAGCGCTCTCTCGAAGAACGTCGCGCCCCCGAGCGGGAGGAAGGCCTTGTCCCTGCCCATCCGGGCGCTTCTTCCGCCGACCAGGATGACTCCGGTAACGTCGCCGTATTCCGTTTTCATGCCCTTGAACTTTCCTTGGACTTCCGTGTTTCCATGGTAACCTTTTCCGCAAACGGGGAACAAGGTCGGATCGATTCGAAATATCCGGCATCGCGGCGGAATGGGCGAAGACGGAAACTCTTCGGGGTTGCGGGCAACTAATGATTGCCTGTTCCAAAAAAACAATCACCAAGGAGGTCGCCATGCGGAGGAAAGCCGTGTTGTTCGCGATGTCCGCGGTCCTGGCGGCGGTTTTCGCCGGGGTTGCGCTGGCCGACATGCATGCCGTCAAAGTGTCCGAAAAGGGAGGGCTCGGGAAGTTCCTGGTCGACGCGAAAGGGATGACCCTGTACCTCTTCAAGAAGGATTCCCCCGGCAAGAGCGCTTGCGCCGGGCCGTGCCTGGAGAATTGGCCGTTGTATCATCGGGAAAAGGTTGCAGCGAACGCCGGCATGAAAACCGAGGATTTCGGCGTCATCACCCGGGACGACGGCAAGAAGCAGACGACCTACAAGGGGATGCCGCTGTACTACTTCGCGGGCGACAAGAAACCCGGGGACACCGCCGGGCAGGGCATGGGGGGAAATTGGTACGTTGTGAACCCGTAACGGTCCGTTGCTGACGGTATCCAACCTATCCAAGGCGTACGGGGAACAGACGCTGTTCGAGGGTGCGTCGTTCCTCGTGGGGCCCGGAGAGCGGGTCGGGCTCGTGGGGCGGAACGGGCACGGAAAAACCACGCTCTTCCGGGTCCTTCTTGGAGAAGAGGCCGCCGACGAGGGAACGGTGGCCGTTCCGGCGGGATACCGGATCGGCCATCTCGCCCAGCTCCTCGCGTTTCGACATCCGACGGCGCTTGCGGAAGCGGTGTCCGCGCTCCCCCGGGGGGAAGACGGGACCGACGAGACGTACCGGGCGAAAGCCGTCCTTTCGGGCCTGGGATTCCGCGAGGCGGACCTGTCCCGCGCGCCGGGCGAACTCTCCGGCGGTTTCCAGGTTCGCCTGAACCTGGCGCGGGTTCTCGTTTCCCATCCCAACCTGCTCCTGCTCGACGAACCCACCAATTACCTGGACATCGTCTCCATCCGGTGGCTGCGCCGCTTCCTGTGCGCCTGGAAGGGGGAACTCCTGCTCATCACGCACGACCGGGATTTCATGGACAGCGTGACGACCCACACGATGGCGATCCACCGCCGCCGAATCCGGAAGCTGCCGGGAGGGACGGAGAAGCTGTACGCGCAGATTCTCCAGGAGGAGGTGATCCACGAGCAGACGCGGGTGAACGACGATCGGCGGCGGAAGGAGGCGGAGGCGTTCATCGAGCGGTTCCGGGCGCAGGCCACCAAGGCCCGGGCGGTGCAGTCGCGGATCAAGGCGCTGGCCCGCCACGAGAACCTTACGAAGCTGCGGGAGATCCGGAATCTCGATTTCCGTTTCACCGAGGCGCCGTTCGCCGGCAAGTGGATGCTGGAGGCGCGCGACCTCGCCTTCGGTTACGACCCCCTTCGCCCTCTCTTCGAAGGACTGTCGCTTTCGGTCGGGCGGGGGGAACGGATCGCCGTCGTCGGGCCGAACGGCCGCGGCAAGACGACCCTTCTGCGGCTCCTTGCCGGGGAACTCGCGCCGGGATTCGGCATCGTGAAGCCCGCGATGAACGTGAAGGTCGGATACTTCGGGCAGACGAACGTGGACCGGCTGCACCCGGACCTGTCGATCGAGGAGGAGGTCCGGCAGGCGAACCCGTCCCTCACGCGGACGCAGGTTCGCTCGCTCTGCGGCGCCATGATGTTCGGGGGGAACGCGGCGGAGAAGCGGATCTCGGTCCTTTCCGGGGGCGAGCGGAGCCGGGTGCTCCTGGCGAAAATCCTCGCGGCTCCGGTGAACCTCCTGCTGCTCGACGAACCGACGAACCACCTCGACCAGGAATCGGTGGACGCGTTTCTCGATGCGCTTTCCGAGTTCGAGGGCGGGGTGATCATCGTCACCCACGTCGAGCGCGTGCTGTCCTCGCTTGCGACCCGGCTGGTGGTGTTCGACGAAGGGAAAGCGGATCTCTTCGAGGGCGGCTACGCCGACTTCCTCGGCCGCGTCGGCTGGCAGGCGGAACGCGATGGGGCGGCTCCCCGGCCGGAGCGCGAATCCCAGGCGAGCCGGCGCGACCTTCGGCGGCGGCGGGCCGAACTCACGGCGCGCCGGTCGAAGGAGCTGGGGGCGCTGCGGGCGGCCATCGACGCGGTCGAGGCGGAGATCCTTTCGCTGGAGGAGCGGGTCGCCGGGGATGACGCCGAGATCGTCGCGGCGTCGATCCGGAACGACGCCCCGGCGATTCGGGACGCCTCGTCGTCCGCCTCCGCCGCGCGCCGCCGGATCGATGCGCTCTACGACGAATTGGCCGCGCTCGGGGAGAAGCTCCTGGAAAAGGAGCGGGAGTTCGAGTCCGCCACGGCGGTATAGGCCGTAAAGGGGGAATCATGCCGTCATTCGATATCGTATCGGTGGTCGACCGGCAGGAGGTCGACAACGCGGTGAACCAGGCGGTCAAGGAGATCGGACAGCGGTACGACTTCAAGGGATCGAAAACCGAAGTCACGCAGGAGAAGGACGCCGTCAAGGTGGTGACCGACGACGACTTCCGGCTGAAGGCGGTCGTGGACGTCCTCCAGTCGAAGTTCGTCCGGCGGGGGGTGTCCCTCAAGGCCCTCGAATTCGGGAAAGTGGAGCCCGCCTCCGGCGGCCTGGTCCGGCAGACGATCGCCATCCGGCAGGGGATCTCGAAGGAGAAGGGAAGGGAGATCGTCGCCCTGGTCAAGGGGACGAAGCTCAAGGTACAGGCGCAGATCCAGGAGGAGCAGGTCCGTGTGACCGGGAAAGACATCGATGCCCTGCAGGAGGTCATCCGGTTGCTGAAGGGGAAGGATCTCGGGGTGGATCTTCAGTTCGTGAACATGCGTTCCTAATCCGCCGTCGGGGAACCGGACCCGGCCGGGGAGGGCGGCGCATCGGCGCCGGAGGCCGCACGGCGGCGCTCCTCCAGAACGAACAGCATAGCGACGAGGAACAGGGGCACGAGGACCAGTCCCGTCAAGCCGTAAGAGAACAGCCCACCCAGGATGCCGACGATCAGCAGGGGCATCGGTATCCCGATGTTCCCGCCGATCAGGAGGGGGCGCAGGACGTTGTCGATGTTGCCGACCGCCAGCGCGCCCCAAAGAATCAGGCCGACGCCCGCCGCGGTCTTGCCGGTGAAGAGCAGGTAGAGCGCTCCGGGGAGCCAGACCACCGCCGTTCCCACGACGGGGATCAGGGATCCGAACGCCATCACCGTCCCGAAGAGCAGGGGGGAGGGAAGCCCGGTGACCCAGAACCCCAGGCCGCCGAGAACGCCCTGCGCGACGCAGGTCAGGCCCACGCCTTTCACCACCGCCTTCGTGACCACCCCGAGGCGGGCCATGAACTCCCGGCTTCGCTCCTCCGGCAGCGGCAACAGCGACGTCACCTCCCCCAGGAGGGATTCCCCGCGGGTGTAGAAGATGCCCAGCGCCGCCAGC
>JAJZRM010000199.1 GCA_021802685.1 Deltaproteobacteria bacterium
GGCGTGCGCACCCCGTTCCTGTCTCCCAGATGAACATTGTCCCCCATGCCGATCTCGTCCCCGTAATACAAAATGGGAGTCCCCGGAAGCGTCAACAGGAGACTGTGCATCAGATCGATCTTCCGCCTGTCGTTTCCCATGAGCGGTGCCAGTCTCCGACGGATGCCGAGGTTCAGACGCATCCGCGGATCTTCCGCATAGGTCGACCAGAGATAGTCGCGCTCCTGGTCGGAGACCATTTCGAGGGTCAGCTCGTCGTGGTTCCGCAGGAACAGGGCCCATTGGCAATTCGAAGGGATCGGCGGCGTCTGGGACAGGATGTCGGTGATCGGGTACCGGTCCTCCATGCGGATCGCCATGAACATCCGGGGCATCAGCGGGAAGTGGAACGCCATGTGGCACTCGTCTCCCTCCCCGAAATAGGCGACCGCGTCTTCGGGCCACTGGTTGGCCTCCGCCAGCAGCATCCGGTTGCGGTACCGCTCGTCCACGCGTTTCCGGATCGTCTTGAGCGCCTTGTGCGTCTCGGGCAGGTTTTCGCAGCCGGTCCCTTCCCTTTCGTACAGGTAGGGAACGGCGTCCAGCCGCAGGCCGTCCACCCCCATGGCCAGCCAGAACTGCATCGCCTGGAGCATGGTCCTGCGTACCTCGGGGTTGTCGAAGTTCAGGTCCGGCTGGTGCGAGTAGAACCGGTGCCAGTAGTAGGCGTTGGCCAGCGGGTCCCACGTCCAGTTGGCGGACTCGAAATCCTTGAAGATGATCCGCGCGTCCCGGTACCGGTCCGGCGAGTCGCTCCAGACGTAGAAGTCCCGCCACTTGCTGCCCGGCGGAGACCTGCGGGCCCTCTGGAACCACGGGTGCTGGTCCGAGGTGTGGTTCAGGACGAGCTCGGTGATGACGCGGATCCCGCGGCGGTGCGCTTCGCGCAGGAACAGCCGGAAATCGGACAGCGTCCCGTAGACCGGGTTCACGGCGGTATAGTTGGAGATGTCGTACCCGTCGTCCTTCAGGGGGGAAGGATAGAAGGGGAGAAGCCACAGGGCGGTGACGCCGAGGTCCTGCAGGTAGTCCAGCTTCCCGGTCAGTCCGCGGAAATCCCCCACGCCGTCGCCGTCGCCGTCGTAAAAGGAGCGGACGTGCAGTTCGTAGATGACCGCGTCCCGGTACCACAAGGGATCGTCCCCGGGCACGTTTTTTTTCTTCTCTTCTCCGGCCATCGGGTTTCCTTGTCCCCTTTCGCGCTACATGAAGTAGTCGAAATCCTTCTCGGAGCGGACCTTGCGCCGCAGCCGGATGATGTGCGCCGGGACGGCGGAAGGATCGATCTCGACGTAAAAGCGGCGGCCCTGCCACAGGAACCGAGCGCCGGTCAGGAGGTCGTGCCCCTGGAACGGGGCGGCGGCGTCCAGTCCGAATTCCTCGAGGGGAAGATCCACCCAGCCCGACTGCGCATGGCGCGGGTCGAGGTTCACCACCACGAGGATGGTGCCGGAACGGTCCTCCGTGGACTTGCTGTAGGCGATCAGCTGGTCGTTGTCCACCGGGTGGAAAAGGAGGTTCCCGTCCCCCTGCAGGGGCGGGGACTCCCTGCGGATACGGTTCACCAGGGCGATGAATTCCCGAAGGCTGTCCGGCCGGTCCGTGTCCCAGGTTCGGATCTCGTACTTTTCCGAATCGAGGTACTCTTCCCTGCCGGGGGCGGCGGCCTCGCGCTCGCAGAGCTCGAAGGCGGGCCCGTAGACCCCGTAGTTCGCCCCGAGCGTGGCGGCCAGGACCAGCCGCGCCATGAAGGCGGGCCGCCCCCCGTACTGCAGGTGCTCCGTCAGGATGTCCGGCGTGTTCGGCCAGAGATTCGGCCGGAAATACTCCCGGACTTCGGTTTGCGTCAGGTCCCGGAAGTACCCCTCGAGCTCGGGCTTGGTGTTCCTCCAGGCGAAATAGGTGTAGGACTGGGTGAAGCCCGCCTTCGCCAGCCGGTACATCACCTTCGGACGGGTGAACGCCTCGGCGAGGAAAATCGCGTCGGGGTGCTCCCGTTTGATTTCGGCGATCAGCCATTCCCAGAACGCGAACGGCTTGGTATGCGGGTTGTCGACCCGGAAGATGCGGACCCCGCGCCCGGCCCAGAACAGCACGATGCTTTTCATCTCCTCCCAGAGGTCCAGCCAGTCCGGCGTGTCGAAATCGAACGGTACGATGTCCTCGTATTTCTTCGGGGGGTTCTCGGCGTGCTGCACCGTGCCGTCGGGGCGCGTCCGGAACCACTCCGGGCGCTCCTTCACGTACGGATGGTCCGGCGCGCACTGGAAGGCGATGTCCATGGCGATCTCGATCCCGTGGCCCCGGGCGGCGCGGACCAGGTCCTCGAATTCCCCGACCGTTCCGAGCTGGGGGTGGATGTCCTTGTGCCCCCCTTCGGCCGAGCCGATCGCCCATGGACTTCCGACGTCCTCCGGCCGGGCGGCGGCCGCGTTGTTCCTCCCCTTGCGATTTATTCGCCCGATCGGGTGGATCGGGGGGAGATAGAGGACGTCGAACCCCATGGAAGCCACGTACGGGAGTCGCCCCTCCACGTCCTTGAAAGTGCCGTGGGCCCCCGGCACCCCGGAGCACGACCGCGGGAACAGTTCGTACCATGCGCTGAACCGGGCGGTTTCCCTGTCCACCACCACCGGCAGTTCCCTCTCGTACCCGGTGGCCAGGCCGCGGTCCGGGTACCGGTCCGCCAAGGCTCCAAGCGCCTCGTCCAACCCGGCGGCCGCGCATTCCGCGGCCCCGCGGGCATCCCCCGGACGGATTGACCGCGCGAAGGCCAGCAGATTCCTGCGGTCCGGCCCCCTTGCCCGTTTCGCGGCATCTTCCGCGAGGAGGGCTCCCACCAGGAGGTCGACGGAGATCTCCTGCCCCGCCTCCAACTTTTTGGAGAGGTCCCGCTGCCAGGAGAGGAATCTGGCGACCCAGGCCTGGATGGTGTAGACGGTCCGCCCCACGGCGGCGACGCGGAATGTCCCGGTCCAACGGTCGTTTCCCAGAGGAACCATCGGGGTTTCCGACCACGCCGGGCTGTCCTGCACGCGGTGCATCAGGAACGCGGCGATGAGGTCGTGCCCGTCCGTGTGGATATCCGCTTCGACCCGGACGGTTTGTCCGACCGTGCGTTTCACGGGGAAGCGGCCCCCGTCGATTTCCGGGTAGACGTTTTCGATGACGACGCGCTGCCGGGATCGGGTCACGGAGGTCCTCCCTTTCCGCCCGGGAAGCCGACATGATGATTTGTATGCAAATTATCTTACCCTTCCCCGCGGCGCGCCGCAAGCCGGGCCGCCGGGGGGGAGGGGCTGGCATCGGCGGGTCGGATATGATGAAATATTACCGTTTGTTTCGCACCTATTCCCGGGGCGGTTGACGAAAACCTGAAGACCCAGCATACCGGCAGTCCTCCCTCTTTCCGCCAGGCATTCCGCGAATCGATCCTTCTCCTGAAGCGGAACCTCACCCCGCGGGGCGTTTCCGCGGCCTCCGCCACGCCGGAATCCGCCGCCCGGAGCTACACGGGCGTGTTCGGCAGGGACGTGTCCATCTCCGCGATGGGAATGGCGGTTTCCGGAGATCCGCACCTCCGGGAGGGTGCGATGACCGGTCTGGAATCCCTCGCAAGCCGCCAGGCGGAGAACGGGCAGATCCCGAATTTCGTCGCCCCGGATACCGGCGAAACCGACTTCTGGTACTTGGGATGCATCGACGCGACCCTTTGGTGGCTTGCGGCCGTCGGGTTCTGGTCGCGGCATTTTCCGGAGGATCGCGTCGAGGAGAGGTTCCGGGGGCGGATCGACGCCGCGCTGAGGTGGCTTCTGTGCCAGGAGCACCAGAAGATCCGCCTGCTGCAGCAGAACGAGGCCAGCGACTGGGCCGACATCATGCCGCGTTCGGGGTTCGTGCTCTACACCAACGCCTTGTGGTACCACGTGAAACGCCTGTATTCGGTCGGCGGCACGGAGGAGACGCGGGACAGCTTCCAAGCGCTGTTTTCGCCGTTCACGGCGGCGCCGCCGGAAAACCGCCGCATGCGGCTCTTGATGCGATATGCCCGCGACGGGGGGAAACGCGGCGACCTGTACCTGAGTTACGTGAACTTTTCCACCTGGGGCGGGGAGGGGGACGTCTTCGGGAACCTGCTCTCCGTGCTCTTCGGCTTGGCGGACGAAGGAAGGGCGAACCGGATCCTCGACGCGCTCCTGGCGGCCGGGGTCCATGACCCGAACCCCGTCCGGTCCGTCTGCGACCCCATCCGCCCGTCCAGCCCGCAATGGCGCGCCTACATGGGGCGGCACCGGCAGAATGCGGAGTACCAGTACCACAACGGGGGCGCGTGGCCCTTCCTTGGGGGGTTCTGGGCGCTGGCGCTCGCATCCCTGGGGCGGAGCCTGGAGGCCGCGGACGCGCTTTCCCGGGTGGCCCGGATGAACGGCATCAACGGGTGGGCGTTCCACGAGTGGTTCCACGGAAGGACGGGGGAGCCGCGCGGGATGGCGGGGCAGTCGTGGAACGCGGCGATGTATCTCCTCGCGGAACGCTCCCTCGAGCGGCGCATGTTCGGCGAACCTCCCCCCCGCAGATCCTGAGGTCATCTCCCGGGTTCGTCGTCCCGTGCGGCGGCGCGTTTGCGCTGGAACGTGTACTTGAGCAGGGGAGGGGTGATGAGGGTGGTCACGATGACCATGATGACGACCGCCGTGTAGGTCGTCGCGCCGATGATCCGTTCCCCGCCCAGGACCAGGGTCGCCCCGATGCTCGCGAAGATCAGCCCCACCTCCCCGCGGGGGATCATCCCGAACCCGACCGCCCACCGGTTGACCCCTTTCTCCAGGACGCCCAGGGAACATGCCTGCTTGCCGGCGACCGCCGCGACCGTGAGCAGGACGGCGAGATGGAGGGCGTCCATGGAGGCGAAGGCGAGGAGGTCCACTTTCGCACCCATCTGGACGAAGAACACCGGGGCCAGGAGTTCCACCAGCGGTTGCAGGGCTTCCTCGAGGTGGTGGATGCCGCGCTCTCCGAACTTCCGGAAATGGACCGGTTCCAGGATGAGTCCCGCCGCGAACGCCCCGACGATGGGAGCCAACCCCGCCGCCCCGGCGAGGTAGGAAAGGAGGAAGCAGAACGCGAGGGAGATGCCGATGAGGACACCGGCGCCCTTCAACCGGGCGGCCGAGGAAAACAGCCTGGGGGTGATCAGCGTCCCCAGGAGGATGGAGCCGCCGAGGAAACCGCCGGCTTTCAACGCGATCACGGCCAGCGGCCGGAGGCCGGGTGAAGACGCGTTTTCCGCCGCGGCGACGATCGCCCCGGAGATGGATGCGAGGATGATCAGCCCGAGAACGTCGTCGACGACCGCCGCTCCGAGGATGATCCGGGCTTCCGGACTCCGGGATTGCCCGATGTCCTGGAGAACGCGGGCCGTGATCCCGACGCTGGTTGCGGAAAGGGTGGCGCCCAGGAAGGCGTGGGCGTGCCAGGAAAGTTCCGGGAGAAGCCATGCGCCGACGAGCCATCCGAGGCCGAACGGCGCGAGGATCCCCAGCAGGGCGACAAGGAGCGAGGTCAGCCCCACGCGCAGGATGTCCTGAAGGGTCGATTCCAGGCCCACCTGGAAGAGCAGGACGACCACGCCGATGCGGGCCAGGAGGTCCACCCCCGGGCTGGCGGCGATTTCCGTGAACCCAGGGACGCCCAGGAGATGGAGGTTCCCCAGGAGGATCCCCGCCAGGAGCTCCCCGAGGACGGCCGGTTGCCCCAGGAGAACGGCCAGGTGGCCGACGATTTTCGCGGAGACCAGGATGAGGACGAGATGGTAGAGCAGCGGGAGGGAAGGGTCCTCCCCCG
>JAJZRM010000200.1 GCA_021802685.1 Deltaproteobacteria bacterium
CACCCGCCCTTGAATTTCGAGACGTGGCGGGCCTCGGCGAGGAAAACGGGAACGTTCTGCGCCCCTTTCGCCTTGCTGTGGAAGACCGCCAGGCGGGCTCCTTCCTCGATCGTTTCCTTCGGGACCTCCTTGCCGGGGGGCCGCTTGATGAGCACATGGCTCCCCGGGATCCCCTGCGCGTGCAGCCAAAGGTCCTCGGGCGCGCAGAGCTCCTTCACGATCCGGTCGTTCCCCACGTTGTTGCGGCCGACCAGGATCGTGAAACCGCGGAACGTCACGGTTTCCACCTGGGGGACGATCGGCCTCGGCGCGTCGGACCGGCCGCCCTTCTTCTTTTTCGCGGAAGGTCTCGCCCGGGGGGCGAAGGAAGCGGAGAGTTCCTGCCGCACCGCAATCAACTCGTCCCGGTTCCGCGCCGCGCCCAGCTGCGCCTCCAGCGATTCGATGTAGTAGACGCCCTCCGCCACCTCGCGCTTCCGTTTCCGGACGACTTCCATCGCGTTTTTCGCCTTCCGGGCGAGGCGGAAGTACCGGTTCATGTTTTCCACGGGAGATTTCGCCGGGTCCAGGGGGATCCCCCGGAACGACGACATCCCTTTCGAAAGCTCCCCCAGGTTCGCCTTCAGCGTTTCTCCGTGCGCGCCTCCCGCCAACCCTTCCACGAGCCGTTCTTCGTCCCCACCGACGTTCTCGAGCTTGTGGCGTTCCTTCTTGAGCAGGGAGGCGACGCGGGAGGACAGCTGCTGTCGCAGCGCGGCCAGTTCGCGGGCCTCGGAAACGGCCGCATAAAACAGGTCGGCCGCCTCGTTGGCGGTGGGGCACGGCTGGAATTCCGCAAATCCGGCGGCGGGGCAGGGGAAGGGGAGGATCCGCCGTTTCCCCGTGGCGAGCGTCCCGATCCCGGGGGCGAAATCGCTCTCTTCGTACCGCCGCACCAGCTCCCGCAGCGCGGAAAACAGCGCCTCGGGGTTTTCCTTTCCCCGAGCCGCCGCTTCGTGCGCGACCTCCCTGCCCAGGCCCGCCACGGAGTCCTGCAGCGCCTTCGCCAACGTTTCCCCGCCGCCGGCGTGGATCCGCCCGGCGACCTCCGGCGTCACCTCCGGCAGGAACACCCTCGCCGGGGGAGGAAGCGGCCGGTACGGCAATCCCTGTGCGACCTCGCGGATCCTGCTCTCCTCCGAGGACACCGTGCGCAGCGGCGCGAGAATCGTCCCGTCCCCGCCGACATAGATCAGGTTGGCGTGTCGGCCGAACAGCTCCGCGTACAGGGATGTATGCTCATGCTCCGCGTCCGGCCTGGAGGACAGGAAATCGATACGGACGGCGCGGTCGTACGGGGCAAGCGTAAAGGATGCGATGCGCATTCCCTCCAGGTGCCTGCGAAGGTACTGGCAGAACCTGGGGGGGACGGCCGGGTTGGGGGTTTTGCGCGTCGTCAGGTGAAGGCGGCAGACTTCCGGGTCCGCGGAAAGGAGCAGGCGCTTTTCATCGCGCCCCGTCCACAGCGTGAGGACGATCTCCTTTTCGGCAGGCTGGTGGACCTTGGAAACCAGCGCTCCGGCGAGCGCGCCGGACAACTCCGCGACGACCTTCTTCAGGAGGAATGCGTCCATCGCCTCCCATTTTACGCCGGCCGGCGCCGGCCCTGTTTACAGATCGGAGGGGAATCAGGTACTTTAGGACAATGGAGCCCATGGAGCGTATTCGACGGGGTGGGGAATGAAGCGGACCGGCAGACGTCTCCTATCGGCGGCCGCCCTGTGCCTCATCGTGTCCTGTTCCGCGAAACAGGAGGCCTTGCGTCCTCCGGCGCCTCCACCGCCCCCGCCGCCTCCTACGGCCCGGATGGAAGTCGTCCAGCTGCGCCTGGCGGCGAACCGGGAGTTCGTGGGCATGCGATTCCGGATGATCGACGCGGACCGGTTCGATCCCAGGACGGAGGAGATCTACCTGATCGACGAGTCCACCGGAGAAAAGTTTTCCGTCGTTCGCCTGCAACGCATCGGCCGGATGGCCGAGTTCCGCGCCCCCGGGGAAAATAACGTCCACCACATGATGTTTCGGAACCGCGAGGGGAAGCTGAAGATCGGGTCGCGGGTCACGGTGGTGGTGGGAAACATGCGGCGGGAGCACCTGCTGATTCAGCAGTAACCCCGGGACCGTCTCCGGAGCGAATCTCCCGCCATCGCAGGAGGCGTCACCCCGGGATGCATCCCGCCTTTTCGGCGAGGATTTCCCGAACCGCCCTGGAGAGCTTCGTCGGCGTGATCGGCTTCTGAAGGAAAGCCCGTCCTTCGTCCAGGCGCCCGAGGAGCGTCTTCGCGTCCTCCGCATATCCCGACATGAAGAGGACCGGGAGGCCGGGCCTCGAATCGCACACCCTGCGGGCCAGCTCGATCCCGTTCATCCCGGGCATGACCAGGTCGGTGACCAGGAGGTCGATCCGGCCGTCGTAGCGGTCGCTGATCGCAAGGGCGGCGGCGCCGTTCGGGGCGTCGAAGACGGTGTACCCCGCTCCTCGGAAGATCTCGATGGCCAGCTCCCGCACCATCTCTTCGTCCTCGACCAGGAGAATGGTCCATTTCCCCTCAAGATCCACGCCATTCTCCTCCGGACGGTCCTCTTCCGCATCGGGTTCTTCCCCCTCGGCGGCCGGAAGATAGACGGAGAAGGATGTTCCTTGCCCCGGGGCGCTGACGACGCGGATGTATCCTCCGCTCTGTTTCACGATGCCGTACACGGTGGCCAGCCCCAGGCCCGTCCCTTTTCCCATGTCCTTCGTGGTGAAGAACGGCTCGAAGATGCGGGAGAGGATCTCCTCGGCCATGCCGCTTCCGTTGTCGGAAACCCGAAGAGTCGCGTAGCGTCCCGGGGGGATGGTCAGCTCCCGTTCCATGAGGGGCGCATCCAGCGCGACGTTTTCCGTGGAAACGACCAGCTTCCCTCCCGCGGGCATGGCGTCCCGGGCGTTGACGCAAAGATTCATCAGGATCAGCTCGATCTGGCTCGGATCCGCGCGGACCGTCCACAAGTCTTCCTGCGATACCGTGGCGAATTCGATGTGTTCCCCGATCAGCCGACGAAGCATCTTCACCAGGTTCTCCACGACTTCATCCATTCGAAGCAACTTCGGCTTCAGGACCTGCCGCCGACTGAAGGCGAGCAGCTGCTGCGTGAGGGTTGCCGCCCGTTCACCCGCTTTGTGGATCTCCTCGATCTCCCGCCGCGCCGGGTTTTGTTCGTCCGTGCGGCGCAGGAGAAGTTCGCTATACCCCGTAATCACCGAAAGGAGGTTGTTGAAGTCGTGCGCAATGCCACCCGCAAGCTTCCCTACGGCTTCCATTTTTATGGATTGGCGCAGCTGCTCCTCGCTCCGGTGCAACGCTTCTTCGGAGATCTTGGTATCGGTGATGTCGGTCATGATCGCCAACATGGAGGCGATCTCTCCCTGCGCGTCGAGGAGGGGGGCCCCCGAGAAGGCGAGGAAGATTTCCGATCCGTCGCGGGTCCGGCCGCAGATCTCCGCGTTGGAGAATTTCCCCCCATGCAGGACAATGTTGCATGTCGCGTGCAGCTCCGGGTTCCCATCGGAGGAAAGCAGGGGGTTCGGGTGGGCGATCGTTTCCGCTTCGGTCCATCCAAACACTCGAACGGCAGCAGGATTCCATACGCGAACCGTGCCGGCGGTGTCGCTTACGACAATCGCCAGGGGAGACGCCTCGATCAAGGCGTGCAGGGTGCGGCTGGTTTCCCGCAACGCCGCTTCGGCGCGCGTCCGTTCCACGAGGTGGTTCTTGATGGTATCCAGCATGATGTCGTTCGCCTGCACCAGCGTCGTCAGCTCGTTTCCCCGGGGAACGGAATCGAACCCCGCGCCGGAATATTCCCGGATGGCCTGCAACGCTTTTCCGTGGAGGCGGTTCAATGGCCAGATGAGCAGGAGAGTGAGCCCGCCCCCCACCATGGCGATTCCGACCAGGAGAATGAAACCCCACTGGGTCATCCGCGTCCGGTTCATCGCCAGGAGATCCTTGATGACGCTGGTGTCCGTCTCGATCACCAGGCAAAACCGTCCGTCAACGATCTGGATTGGAACATAAGTGTACGAACGGTAATATTTTCTGTCCATGTGGAAGATGGGCCGTTGCTCTTCCAGGCTGTTCCGGGCCATCTCGGGATGGAACGCCTCGGCGGACCCGATGTCGTACGAACCCGCAAACACCCCTTCGGGAGTCGCAAGGAACACCTGGCTGCCGGTCTCCCGGGCGATCTTTTTCGCGAATTCGTTGTCGATGCGGGTTCCGAGGATCAGCAATCCCGAGGGCTTTGCGTTCCCGAACACGTAGACGGGGACGATCGTCCAAATTCCGAATCCTTCCGGGGAGGGGGTCGCCGTCACGATCTGCTCGCCCTGCAATGCCTTTATAAATGCGGGCATTCTCGCCAGTTGTCCCTCGCCAGGCACTTTCCCCTCCCCCGCACGGCAGAGGATGTTCCCTTTGGCGTCGGACATGACGAAGACCTGCAGGTTCATTTTCGGGTAGAGCTGGCTCATCGCCGATTTCAGCGGCCGGGTATCGCCCCGGGTACCGTCATAATGGAACAGCCCGTACACGATGTCCGTGTCGTTTTTCAGGATCTTCGCCAAGCTCGAGATCCTGTTCACCTCCGTGGAGACGATGGATTGGATAGTCAAATGGATATTCCGGGCCTTGTTGCTCTCCCGTTCCTCGAAAACCGTATGGAATACGGATTTGTTGATGTAGTAGCCGACGGTGAGGATGGTGGCCCCGATGATGATGAGAAGCAATACGATGGGGATCGCGATGGTGTTCGGGAAACGCAGCTTCCGGAATCTCGCCCGAACCTTGCCCGGAATATCCGAAAAATCGCACAAACCGGCACCTCGCGGGGCGGAGAGACACCCTGTCTCCACTTATCGGTTGTAACTCTCTGAAACTTAAATAGTTTGCCGAAAGCGAACTATAATAAAGGTGATAAGCGGGGGGGCCATGCCGCACATCAACGCGCCGGGTTTCCGGATGTACTACGAAACGCACGGATCAGGATTCCCCCTGTTGCTGATCAACGGGTTGGGGAGCGACCACCTGGAGTGGCTGTTCCAGGTCCCGGCGTTCGCGCCGCACTTCACGGTCGTCGTTTTCGACAATCGGGGCACGGGAAAGAGCGATGTTCCCCCGGGACCTTACACGACGGCGCAGATGGCCGATGATGCCGCCGCGCTGCTGGACACTTTAAAGATCGCGCGCGCCCACGTGCTGGGGGTGTCCTTGGGAGGGATGATCGCGCAAGAAGTCGCGTTGCGGCACCCGGATCGGGTGGACGGCTTGGTGCTTGGATGCACCGGCCCCGGGGGAACGCTTTCCATCCGCCCGACGCCGGAGGCGATGGCGGCTTTCGTGAACGCCGACGGGGGAAATCCGGAATCCAATCTGCGGCGGATGATCCCCTTTCTCTACACGGAAGGCTGCCTGAAGGAACGGCCGCGGGAAATCGACGATTTCATCCGCCGAAGGCTGGAGAATCCGACCCCGCCGGAAGGATACGTCGCGCAGTTGGCCGCCGCTGTGAGCCACGACGCATCCGGACGGCTCGAACGGATTCGGGCAAGGACCCTCGTCATCACGGGGGATGCCGACCGGCTCGTCCACCCGGAAAATTCCCGCCGGATTGCGGAGCGGATTCCCGGCGCCACGCTGGTCGTCGTTCCCGGCGCACCGCATCGCCTCTTCGCGGAAACCGCCGACGTTTTCAACCGCGAAGTCCTTTCGTTCCTGTGACAGAACCGGCGACAGAACCGGGACGTTCCTTAGAACTCCAGCAAAATAGGGACACTCATGCAGACCGAAGAGCTGGA
>JAJZRM010000201.1 GCA_021802685.1 Deltaproteobacteria bacterium
GCCGGCGAAACCGAACGTCTTGAATCCCATCGATTCCAGGGCGACGTTGCCCGCGAGGATCATGAGGTCGGCCCATGAAATTTTCCGCCCATACTTCCGCTTGACCGGCCAAAGCAGCCGGCGCGCCTTGTCGAGGTTCGCGTTGTCGGGCCAGCTGTTGAGAGGCGCGAAGCGCTGCTGGCCGGCACCGGCGCCTCCGCGGCCGTCGCCGGTGCGGTAGGTGCCGGCGCTGTGCCATGCCATCCGGATGAACAAAGGCCCGTAGTGCCCAAAGTCCGCCGGCCACCAGTCCTGCGAGTCGGTCATCAGCGCCAGGAGATCCTTCTTCACGGCTTTCAGGTCGAGACTCTTGAACTCTTCAGCGTAGTTGAAGCCCTTTCCCATGGGATCGGACAGGGACGAGTGCTGGTGGAGGATCTTCAGGTTCAGCTGATTCGGCCACCACTCCCGGTTCGACGCGCCGCCGCCGGTTGTTTGTTTGAACGGGTGCTTGGTTTCCGTTGTCATGTGTCTTCTCCTTTCCTTGCGGTTGTTTACCAGATTGGATTTTTTCCTATATTCAAGGAAAAAATATATGCTGCCCTACGTTTTCTTTCGATTCCGGCAATCCTCGCACACTCCTTCCACCTGCACGGTCGTTCGCAGCACCTGGAACCGGGAAACCATCTTTGCCGGAGGCTCCAGGCGGTCGAACTCCTTTGCGGAAAAATCCAGTATTTTCTTGCACCGGATGCAGACCAGGTGGTGGTGCTTGGTGGTGACCGGGTCGTACCTTTTTGAGTTTCCGACGGACAGGACCGATCCGATGATCCCTTTCTCTTCCATCATGGAAAGGGTCCGGTAGACCGTATCCCGCGAGATATGCGGATGCCCCCTGGAAACCTGCCTGTAGACGGCATCGGCGTCGGGATGGCTCCCGGAACTCTCCACGGCCCGGAGAATCGCCACCCGCTGCGGCGTGACCCTCGCCCTCTGCTCGCGTAGAATCCTTTCCGCCTCTCCCCGTTTCATTGGCATTTTTACATTATAGGAAGAGTTCCTACATGTAGTCAATTCCTATTTTTACTCCCTGCCTTGTCTTCATTTCAAGAGGTGGTATCAATGCGGTGCCGAAGATGTCCGTAGGCTTCCCAGGAAATCAGCCACAAATGAGCCACTCGGGACCGCCGATACATTACTTCTGTAGACTGAAAGGTTCCGCATTCCCCTTGAGCCACTGGGAGAGGCGCTTCTCGGCCAGTTCTCCCGAAGCGAGACGAAGCATCACGTCCACCGCCTCCACCTCGGGCGCATCCAGTCGATACCCGTTGATGTCCAGGAACACGTACATGGCCATCAGCGCCACCCGTTTATTGCCGTCGATAAACGGATGATCCTTGACTAACGCGGAGCCGTACGCGGCGGCCAGGTCGAAAAGGGTCGCGGAGGTTCCGTAGGCGCGTCGATTGCGGGGGCGCGCAAGGGCCGACGACAGAAGGCCGACGTCCCGGATTCCTGGCCGGCCCCCGTGTTCCGCGACCATCGCCGCGTGCATCGCCCGGACGGCCGCTTCCGGCACCCAGCGGATGCGGCGCTTCACTTCGCCAGCCGGCGCAGCGTGTTGCGGTACCGCGTCCTGCCCCGTTCGAACGCCTCCATGGCCGCCTCGAAGTCGGAATCGTACGGGGAGAGCTGGATGCCGTCGGGGGTCTCCGTGACGGAGAGGCTGTCTCCTTCCTTAACGTGCAGACGAGCAGCCACCTCGCTGGGCAGGATCGCACCAAGCGAATTGCCGACCTTCCTCACTTTCACCTTGAACATGAGCACCTCCCGTCTGACGTAATAACATATGTTACAACATCGGGACAGAGGTTTCGAATGGTAGATCCCGCGCAGGCGTCTCGCCCTTTCGCGTGCCTGGGCTGCGGTACACATTCGGATCGCAGATGGGGGAAACCGGCGTCGATCCGGAATCCCTTTTAAAATTGCAATGATTTCGAAGGAGGGGGGACTCGAACCCCCATGGGTTTCCCCAACACCCCTCAAGCCGCCCTACCTCTGAAAACCCCTAGAATTAATTTACATATCAGATAGTTACGACCACGCCAAAAATACACTATCCGTAGATTTAAGGAGATTTCCGTAGGCTTCCGTAGAAATCAGCCACAAATGAGCCACTCGGATATTGCCGCGCCTCCTTGAATTGTAGTATCGCCTTTGATACTATTGGCTCATGACGGCGGCCGGCAAGATCCTCGGCAGGATGCGAAACAATCCGGTGGGTTGGAGGGTCGAGGACATCAAGACGGTCGCAGCCAGATTTAAGATCGAGTGCCGACAGCCTGGAACCGGTCACGTTACGTTCCGCCACCCGTCGGGAGCAAAGCTTACGGTCCCAGCGCGAAAACCGATCAAGCCGATATACGTGAGGAAGTTCCTGGAGCTGATTGACGAGGTGACCCATGAGAAAGATTGAGTACCCCTTCACGATCCGTCGCCTCTCGAAATCAGAAGGCGGAGGCTGGCTGGTGGAGTTCCCCGACCTCCCGGGATGCATAGCCGACGGCGAGACGATCGAGGAAGCGGTGGAGAACGGGGCGGATGCGCTGCGCTCCTGGCTGACCACTGCGAAGGAGTTCAAAGATCCAGTGCCTGCTCCCTCGGCGGCCTTGAGCGGGAAATGGGTCCAGCGGGTTCCGAAAAGCCTTCACGCCAAGCTTGCCGCCCGGGCCGAAAAGGAAGGGGTGAGCTTGAATACCCTGGTCGTGTCTCTCATCGCTGAAGGGATAGGGCGCCGAGCAAGCTGATTGCGTGAACGCCACAACATTATTCCGCCGTTCCGGCACGTCCTCGCCCCGCGGTCGACAGCCTCGTGGACTCGACGCCCAGCTCGCGTCCGTCGGAGACAACCCCAACGAGCGGAAGGAGAAGGTGGCGCCCGACCACGCCCCCGTTGCGGCGACTTTCGATCTTTAGGGCACGCGACGCCCTCGGCCGGTTTCAAAGGTTCGTTCGAAACTATATTCGAGACGCACATCAGTGAACAGGGCGCTTCGAGAAGCCAGCCTCGGCTGCGCTTGCGAGTGCGGGTATGCACAACCGAAGTTCGGCAGGAGGAAAGACAGAATTGTCAAGTGACGCATGAGCAATCAATAGAACGGAAAGGAAGTGGCAGCAAAGAGGAGCGAGCTGTGCCCGGAAAGCGGCGCCCCGAATCCAATACCGGATAACGACAATCGGAAATAATGTATACTGAGCCTGATTCTGGTAGGGCGAGGTGAGATTTCATGGAGATTGCTCCCCGCATTACGGTGGACGAAAAGATCCGTTTCGGCAGGCCGGTGATCAAGGGAACCCGCGTCACCGTGGACTTAATCTTGGGGAAACTGGCGGGGGGGATGACCTACGAAGAGGTCATGGCCGAATACGACCTCACACGGGAAGACATTCTCGCTGCCCTGAATTACGCGGCGAAGTCGCTGGCGGAAGAAAAAATCCGAGCCATCGGCTGACCTTGTGAATACTTGACCAAAACTCGGTAAAAGGGCTCGGTCTTGATCATCGGTAATTCCGTCTTCACGAAAAAACACCTGTCCCTCTTCTTCGCCCTGCTTCTTGTCGGGTTCTCGTCCGCTCTCTACTTGCACCATCATAATGAGGGAGCCGTCCACTCGGACTGCTCGTTCTGCATCGTCGTTCATCACGCACAGTCCGCTTCCTTGCAACATCAGGAAACGGGAGCGCCCGTTATCTCTCGAGCGTCCCTCGAGATTCCCCCGGAACTACCGGCCCCCGTTTCTGTCCACCTTGAGACTCCCGTTATACGTCCTCCCCCCCGTTTTATCGCGGCACAAGTCCCCCGTTAGCCAGTTGTTATTCAACTGATGACCACCCGCACGACGGGCATATGCCCGTCGCGCAGCCGCGGAGGAGGGCCATACCATGCGCTGTATTTTCATCCTCTTGCTGTCTATCACGCTTGTCTCTTCGGCGTTAGGCGAGGATATCGACTCGCGCTTTAAGTCGCTTGAGGATCGCTCGGCCGACCAGGAAAGAAAGATCAAGGAGCAGCAAAAGACGATCGAATCCTTGCGTTCCGCTTCGCGCACCGAAGCATCCTCTCAAGCCGGCGGGGGAAGGCTTCGCCTGCTCGACCTATCTCTTGATGCCCTCGTCGCCGCCGGGACATCTACCGAGGACGACGAATCACTGCAAACCCAGCAGGGAGGCGGCCACGACCCCCGCAAGCGCGGCTTTACCGTGCAGAACATCGAGTTGTCGC
This sequence comes from Deltaproteobacteria bacterium, assembly GCA_021802685.1. Classification (GTDB taxonomy): domain Bacteria; phylum Desulfobacterota; class Deferrimicrobia; order Deferrimicrobiales; family Deferrimicrobiaceae; genus UBA2219. The sequence goes on from JAJZRM010000201.1 coordinate 4,262, forward strand.
TTTCGGGGGCCGTCGACCCCTATTTTACCGGGGAATCCCATATAGTCTTCTTCCTCGATCCGTTGTCCGGCGAGACAAAAGTGGAATTGGAGGAAGTGTTCCTGACGACGACTTCGCTGCCCTACGGCCTCCAACTCGAAGCGGGGCATTTCTTCACGGAGTTCGGCAGGCTCAATCCGAAACACCCCCACCAGTGGCACTGGCAGGACCAGTCGGTCATCAACACCCGGCTCTTCGGGCCGGACGGCATGCGTGGCCCCGGCTTCCGGTTGGGATGGCTCATGCCGCTGCCGTGGTTCTCCGAACTGCACGTCGGAGTCCAGAATGCAAACGGCGAGACAATGGCGAGCTTTCTTGCCAATGAGGAGTTCTTCCAGGAGCGGCCGATCGGCAACCGTCCCTTTGTCAATAGGGGCGTGAAGTCACTCAAGGATCTTGTCTACCTGGCTCGCCTCGACAGCTCCTGGGACGTGCGCGACGACCTGACCGTGAAGCTAGGCCTTTCCGGCCTTTACGGCCCCAATGCCACGGGGCCGGATGGGGAAACGTTCATTTACGGCGCGGATCTCGTCGTCAAGTGGCGCCCGGGGGGCGGCGAACGGGGATGGCCGTTCGTTCTCTGGGAGTCGGAGATCATGAAGCGGGACTACCGGGCTGCCGCATTCTTCGACAACTCCGACCCGGCCAACGTCGTCGACCTCTCCGCCACGCCCCTTCGGGATTGGGGAGCCTACACCCAGGTGCTGTACGGTTTCCATCCGGGTTGGGCCGCCGGGGTCCGGTACGACTTCGCAACCGGCAGCGGCGAGAGCATTGGAGGACGCGCCGCCGACCCGTTCCGGGACAACCGGCACCGCATTTCGCCGGTGATCGCGTGGCACGCGTCCGAATTCTCGCGTTTCCGCCTTCAGTACAACTTCGACCGTGCAGACCACCTGCCCGACAAGGAAGCCCACTCCGTCTGGCTGGGAGCCGAGATCATGTACGGCGCCCATGCAGCCCACGCGTATTAGGAGGATTACATCATGAAGAAGGCCTTCTTTCTCATTTTGATGCTGTGCGCTTCGATAGACCCGGCGTTCGCGAAGGTGAACGTCGTCGCCACGCTTCCCTGGATCGGCAGCATCGCCAGGGAGGTCGGCAAGGACAGGGTCACCGTCAGCGTGCTCGTGAAGCCGAACCAGGATGCGCATTACATCGAAGCCAAGCCCAGCATGATCCTCGCCGTCAGCAAGGCCGACGTCCTCATGTATAACGGCCTGGACCTGGAAGTGGGCTATCTCCCGCTGATCGTCACACAGTCGAGGAACTCGAAGATCCAGCCCGGTCAAAGGGGGAACCTCGATTGTTCCCGTTTCGTCGACGCGATCGAGACGCCACACGGAGAGATCGACCGCAGCATGGGCGACGTCCACCCGTTCGGAAATCCCCACTACCACTTTTCTCCGCGTCGGGTCCTCTCCGTCGCCGAAGGTATGGCCGGCGTCCTCTCCGACATCGAACCATCTCACGCCGAGGCTTACAAGGCCAACCTCGCTGCATTCCGG
>JAJZRM010000202.1 GCA_021802685.1 Deltaproteobacteria bacterium
CGCGCCAGGACGCTCGCGCACCGGATGGAGTGGATGTCCGCCGTGTAGACGTGGTAGATGTCCCGCAGCACCCTGCAGTACAGCGGCGCGAACTCGGGGACGAACCGGCCCAGGAAAAGGCTCTCGTTCATCGCAAGGAGCGTCTCTCTCAGGTGGACGGGGTCGGCGAGGATTTCCAGGAACAGCCGGACCGCCCGGGGGTCCGCGCGGAACGCCTCTCCGATGGCCGGGAGGGTTCCCTGGATGGTCCGTTTCGCCTGCAGGGAAAGGTACGACTTCGTCTTCTGCATCGTCCGGAAGAACTCGAGGATCCGGATCGGGTCCTTCTCGAGCGCCGCGTGGTCCCGGACCTGCAGCTTCCCCTTGTAAAGGATCCCCTCCCGTCCGATCGCCTGGCGCCTGAGGAAGAAGAACGGCTTGCGCGCCTGCTCCTCCGGGAGGAAACGGCCCACCTCGTCGAGGATCTCCAGGGAAAGCTGCGAGGCGGAAGCCGCGTGCAGGTAGTACGCCTTCATGAACCGCTCGACGCCGAGGCTTGCCCCCTGGTTCCGGTAGCGGAACCGTTCGGTGAGCTGCTCCTGGGCCTCGAAGGAGAGCACGTCCGACTTCTTCCCCAGGACGTAGTGCAGCTCGTTCCGTATCCTCAGGAGGTAGTCCATGACATGGCGCACCCCCTCGACCGCCTGGACGTTCACGACACCTTTCTGCCGCAGCTCCCGCAAGTCGCGGCATTTGTATTTCACCCGCGCCGCCCAGACCGCCGTCTGCAGGTCGCGCAGCCCCCCGCGCCCCTCCTTGACGTTGGGCTCGAGCAGGAAGACCGTCGAACCCACTTTCTCGTGCCGCGCGCGCATCTCCGAGATCTTCTTGTCGATGAACCGGTCGCCCGCCGAATAGTAGAGAAAGCGCTCCAGATCCTTCGACGCCTCTTCGAGGAAGGCACGGTCGCCGGCGACGAACCGGTAGTCCAGGAGGGACGTGCGGATGGAATCGTCGGAGGCGCCCAGCCGGATCGTCTCCTTCACGTTGCGGACGCTGTGCCCGACCTCGAGCCCCAGATCCCACAGCGGGTAGAGCATCCACTCCGTCATCGCCTCCACGTACCGGTCCGCCTTGTACGGGTAGAGGAAAAGGAGGTCCACATCGGATTTCGGGCACAGCTCGCTGCGGCCGTACCCTCCCACGGCGACCACCGCCATCCGGTACTTGAGGCCCGGCGCCGAGGAAAGGAACCGCGCCTTCGCCCTTTCGTGGAGGACCGATACGATCTCGTCGACGGCGCCGGAGTATTTGCGGCAGGCTTCGAGCCCGCCGCAAAGGCAGGTCCGCTGCTCCTCCCGCAGGACGAGATGCGTGTCCTGGAGGAACTCCCTCGTCCGGTCGAGGAAATCCCGGTCGGTCGTGCCGGGCCGGCTCAGCTCGCGGGAAAGCGTCGGAAGGGGCACTTCGCTCAGAACTCGGTGCGGGCGAGGATACCGTTCTGCCCGTAGTAGCGCACCGCCTCCACCACGCCGTCCGCGATCCGTTCCAGGTAGGCGGGGTCCCGGAGGTGGGCCTCTTCCCGGGCGTTGCTGATGAAGGATGCCTCGACGAGCACCGCGGTCATCCGGGCGCCCACCAGGACGAAGAACGGCGCCTGCTTCAACCCGAGGTTCTCCTGGCCGCGGTAGCGCAAAGAGACGTTCCGGTAGACCGCGTCGTTCACCGTCTTCGCGAGCCGCAGCGATTCGTTTTTCCGGGCGCCGGTGAACATGTCGTCGATGATGAATTTCACCCCTTTCAACTTGGCCATCGGCACGCCGTTCTCCCGCGCGGCCAGTTCGAGGTCTTCCAGGTTGCTCGCGCCGCGGGAGAGGACGTAGGTGGAAATCCCCTTTGCCCGCCGGTTGCGGCTGGCGTTGATGTGGAGGGAGACGAAGATGTCGGCGCGGCTGCGGTTCGCCATCGCGGTGCGCTCCTCCAGCGGGATGAAGACGTCGGCGTCCCGGGTCATCCGGACTTCGTACTCCTCGAAGCGCGACAGGCGGTCCCGGACCATCCGCCCGATGGCGAGCACGACGTTCTTTTCCTGCAGGCCCGTGGGCCCGGTCGCCCCCGGGTCCTTCCCCCCGTGGCCGGGATCGATCATCACGCGGAGGCGGTGGGGGCGTGGGAGAACCGGCGGGGCGGCCGTTTCTCCGGGGGACGCCGCCCCCTTCGGCACCGCGGCCGGAACCGGCGCAAACGGAGCCGCCGCCGGAGACGGGAGCGGCGCCGCCGCGGGCGCGGTCGCATCCGGCGGGCGCGCCGCGGGAGGGGAGGGATCGTTCGCCGCCCGCGCCGATTCGTCCGGCCGCGGCGGGATCTCCCCTTCTCCGTCCACGTCGACGATGATCCGGTACGGGTCGGGCAGGGCGAACACGCGGAACGTGCTCGACCGCTCGAGGTCGATCACAACGCGGACGACGTCCTTGCTGTACCGGCCGGCCCGTACCTGCCGCAGCAGGCCGTTATTGACGCCCACCGGGTTGTGGAGAATTTCGCTGCGGATGCCGGCGTCCCGGATGTCGATGAAGATCCGCGGCGGGAGGCCCCGGCCGGGGTCGGCGCGGACGGTATCGGCCTGCCAGGAAACCTCCTCCCCCGTGTAGACCGCCACCCGGGTGTAGATTTCGTTGGTCCAGGCGTGGATTTCGGAAAGGAACGGGGCGGCGGCCGGTTTCGCCGCTCCGAAGACGGGCGCCGCCGGCACGGAAACCGCGCAGAGGACGACGGCGGCGAGCACCGCCGCGCCGATGTATCGCCGCGGAACGGTCAAGATGTCCCCTTCCCCAACCTCTCTTTCCAGGCCGCGAGCCGCATCAACGCATCCACGGGCGTAAGCCGTTCCGGGTCGCAGCGGCGGATCTCTTCCAGGACGGCGCCCTCCTCCCTGCGCTCCGCGCGGGAAAACAGGTCCATCTGGGCGGCGGGCGCCTGGCCCGTGCGGGCGCCAGTCAACGCCGGCAACCCGAACTCATTATACTCGGCGGATTCCAGGTTTTTCAAAATTTCCCGCGCCCGGCCGATCGCGGAGGGCGGCAAACCCGCCAGCCGCGCCACCTGGATGCCGTACGACTTGCTCGCGCTCCCCTCGTCGATGCGCCTCAGGAAAATGATGTCCCCCTGCCATTCCCGGACCGCCACGTGGTAGTTCCGCGCGTGGGCGGAGGTGGAAACGATGTCCGTCAATTCGTGGAAATGCGTGGCGAAGAGCACCTTCGGCCGGGCAGGCGCGTCGTGGAGGTGTTCGGCCACGGCCCAGGCGATGCTGAGGCCGTCGTAGGTGCTCGTCCCGCGGCCCACCTCGTCCAGGACCACCAGCGTCCGCCCGGTGACGCCGGACAGGATCCGCGCCGTCTCCCGCATCTCCACCATGAAGGTGCTCTCTCCCCGGGAGAGGTCGTCCGACGCCCCGATCCGCGTGAAGATCCGGTCCACCACGCCGATCTCCGCGCGGTCCGCGGGGACGTAGCAACCGGCGTGCGCCAGCAGGACGATCAGCGCCACTTGCCGGATATAGGTGGACTTCCCCGCCATGTTCGGTCCGGTGATAACCGCCAGGCGCGCGCCGTCCGGGGAAAGGCGGCAGTCGTTCGGCACGAAGGCGTGGCGGCCCAGGATCTTTTCCACCACCGGGTGCCGGCCGTTCTCGATGACGATGTCCCGCCCCGCGTTCACCCGCGGCCGGCCGTACCCGCCGTTGGCGGCGAGATCGGCGAACGAGAGCAGGACGTCGAGCTCGGCCACGCTTTCCGCCGCCGCACGGATGCCGGGCAGGTGCCGTTTCAAGGACTCCCGCAGGGCGAGGAAGAGTTCCTCCTCGCGGGCGCTGCGTTCCTCCTGGGCGCGCAGCACGCGGGACTCGAATTCCTTGAGATCCGGCGTGATGTACCGCTCGGCGTTCACCAGCGTCTGCTTGCGGATGTAGTCGGCCGGGACCTTGTCCACGTTCGCCCGGGACACCTCGAGGAAGTACCCGAAGACGCGGTTGTACCCCACCTTGAGCCCGCCGATCCCCGTTCGCCGCCGCTCGCTCGACTCCATCTCCGCCAGCATTTCCTTGCCGTGCGTGAGCAGGTGGGTCAGCTCGTCCACCCTGGCGTCGTATCCCGGGCGGAAGATGCCGCCCTCCTTGTGCCCCGCGGGAAGCTCGTCGGCCAACGCCCGCGAGATCTCCTCCGCCGCCGCGGAGTGGTCGCCCAGCCGCCCGCGCACCTCCCGAAGCCGCTCCGCGAACGGCTCCCCGAGCGTTTCCTTCAGGGCCGGAAGGGCCTCCAGGTTGTCCCGCAGCGCCGCCACCTCTCTTGGACCGGAACGGTCCTGGGCCAGGCGGGAGGCAAGCCGGGAGAGATCCCCCATCGCGTCGAGCCGTCCGGCCAGCTCCTTCCGCATTCCGTGCGCCTCGAGGAGCTCCCCCACCGCGTCGTGCCGTTCGCCGATCCGGGCGGCGTCGATGAGCGGCGCGGCGAGCCAGGAACGCAGCGCCCGGGCCCCCATCGGCGTCCGTGTGCGGTCGACCGCCCAAAGGAGGCTCCCCTTGCGTTCCCCGGACATCGTGGAGAAGATCTCGAGCGTCCGCACCGCCGTCTCGTCCATCGCGAGGTATCGGCCCTCCGCCCGCTCCGCGACGCGGGTGATCTCGGAGAGCGCCGCCGGCTGGTGAAGGTGGAGGTAGTAGAGGGCCGCCCGGACGACCCCCGCCGCCGGGTGGTCCGCCGCGGGGATCCCTTCGACCGGCGACGGCGGTTCGAACGTCCCCGCCGCGGAGGGGGACAGGAGGGTGAGGAGCTTCCCCTCGATCAGCCGCTTCCCCCGCGGGGCCCTCGGCTCGCACTCCCCCTCCAGCGCGATGAACTCCGCCGGGGAGAGGCGGAACAGGGCGTCCGCCAGCGCGTCCTCCGTGTCGCACGTTTCGTGGTGGAACTCGCCGGTGGTGGCGTCAAGGGCCGCGTAGGCGAAGGGCGGGGAGAAGCGCACCGCCGCGAGATAGTTGTTTCCCCGCGCGTCGAGGCACTCCTCGTGGAACACCAGCCCCGGGGTGACCACCTCGGTCACTTCCCGCCGGAAGATCCCCTTCTGCCCGGGTTCCTCGACCTGCTCGCAGATGGCCACCTTGCACCCTTGCCGGATCAGTTTCGAAAGGTAGGCGTTGCGGGCGTGGTGGGGCACGCCGCACATCGGGATGTTCGACTCCCGGTCCCGCGAGGTCAGGGCGATGTCGAGGAGGCGGGAGGCCCGGATGGCGTCCTCGAAGAACATCTCGTAGAAATCCCCCATCCGGAAGAAAAGGATGCAGTCGCGGTACCGCGACTTGATCTCCACGTATTGCCGCATCGCGGGGGTCAGCTGGAGACTCATCGGCGGCGGCGCGGAAACGGAAAGGTTACGGTGCCAGGGGGCGGAAAACCGCCGACAGGCGTCCCCGGGTTTCCAGGAGGGATTCGGGAATGACCCGCGTATCGTGAACCGACGTCATGAAGTTCGTGTCGCCCGCCCACCGGGGAACCAGGTGAACGTGAAGATGGCCGGCGACCCCCGCACCCGCGACCTTTCCGAGGTTCATCCCCACGTTCATTCCCTCGGGCCGGTACGTTTCCCGGAGCGCCCGGGTCCCGAGGGCGACGAGGGAAATGAGTTCCCCCCGCTCCTCGGCGGAGAGGTCCCACAGGTCCGCCACGTGCCGCCGCGGGGCGACCAGCACGTGCCCGTTGTTGTACGGATACCGGTTCAGAAGCGCGATGGTGTACGGGTAGACCCCCACCAGGAGCCGTTCCGGGT